>JAHIJU010000212.1 GCA_018898235.1 Actinomycetota bacterium
AGCAGGTGGTCGGCGACGAGCTCGGCGCCACCCGGCCAGTGGGCGACCTGGGCGAGCAGCCCGGCCACAGCGTCCGGGTCGAGGTACATCGTCAGCCCGAGCGCGGTGACGACCAGGGGCTGCGTGGGGTCGGCGCCTGCGGTGACCAGAGCCGGGGCGAGCGCGACCTGGGCGAGGTCGGCGGGCACGTACCGCACGACGCCGGTCAGGCCGGCGCGGGCGGTGGCGGCCCGTTTGGTCTCCTGGGCGGCGGGAAGGTCCACCTCGTAGACGTCGATACCGGGGTGGCGATGGGCGGAGGTGTCGAGCCCGGCACCGAGCACGACGAGCTGGCGCGCGCGGGAGGCGAGCACGACGTCGTCGGCGAAGCGGGCGCGGCAGGTGGCCTCGACCCGGACCGCGCACAGCAGGGGGTTGTCCGTCAGCCTCTGGTGGTAGCCGATCGGCTCGGTGCCGTCGGCATCGAGCAGGCGGGCGGCGATCTCGTCGACGTGCAGGTACGGGGGCCGGTCGACGAGGAGGTGGGCGGCGCGGGCGGCAGCGGCCATCACCGCGGACCGGGGGAACGGTGGAGCGAGCAGCATCTCGGACATGGTGAGAATGCTAGAGGAATGCTCGTTCAACAATGAGAAACAATACCACGGAAATGTGATTCTGTCGATCACTGGGAAGGATGATCCCCGCGGTATCTCTGTGGTCGTGGCTTCGGCCGATGCGTGCGGCGCCGGGTGGACGGTGGCCCGCTCGGGCCGGGCATGTCGCTCGGGGCACAGCGGCCGGCCTCCTCTGCGATTGAGGTGTGATCACCGCGCGACTCCTCACCTGGCCGCGACTGATGGTTGTCGGAGCCGACCTCGCTCGAGGCTGAGTCGTTGGCCGGTGCGATGAGCGTCAGCGGCGTAGGTGGGCCACGTCGCCAACGGTCACGACAGCGCGGTTGTGGAAGTACCCATCCTCGCGAAGCGTCGTGATGCTCCCGGACCGCACGGGGAAGGCGACGTGGCCGACGGCTTCGACGGGCATGCCGATCCATGCGGCGACGACCAAGCCGGCGGTGAAGCCGTGAGTCACGATGACAAGCTCATCGACATCCCGGGTCAGGAGGTCTGTCATCGCCTGGTAGACCCGCGCGGCCACGTCGAGCCGGGTCTCCGAACCGGTGATGCCCTCGTGGTGACGGAGCCGGTCGCCAACGGCCGGTGGCGGCACGAAGCGGGCATCGAGCCATGACTGCGGTCTTCCGCCGGCCTCCCCGTACGACTTTTCGCGCAAGCGCGGATCGACCGCTGAATCGGTGTCCAGCGCTTCGCCGATGATCGTGGCCGTTCGGCGCGTGCGCCGAAGGTCTGACGTCACCACAGCAACCTGAGCCGACGAACCGATGCGCGCACGCAGCGTCGCGGCGATCGCCGCGGCCTCCAGCTCTCCACGCGGCGTCAGGGTCGAGTCGAACTGCCCGCCCACCAAGCCCTCGACGTGGTGCGTCGCCTCGGGATGCGTCACGACGCTGACCGTGCGCTCTCGCGCTGGCACTCGACCAGGTATCGGCGGGAGGGGGTAGTCCTCCGACGGGCTGTCCACGAGGCAAACCTCCCACGGCCGTGCTGACCTCACTGTCGGCTGGCGGCCGGGCCTCAGCGGTCACGCCCGAGCCGTCGGGCCCGAGCCGTCGGCCCCGACCGGTCAGGGCACGGCGGCGAACGGTGTCGCGTCGGGCGACGGCGCGTTGGTGGCCTGGCGGCGGCGCAGCGTCGTGGCGAACCGGGTGACCGCGGCCGCCAGCAGCGCGGCGCCGATCATGTGCAGGTTGACCAGCGCGATCGGCAGCCCGGTGGCGACCTGGACGTAGCCGATGCCGCCCTGCGCCGCGGCGACGACCAGCACGGTCACCGCCCATCGGCGCGGCGCACCGCCGGCCCGGCGCACGCGCAGCAGCAGGACGACCGAGACTGCGATGAACGCCCACACCGCGCCAGCGTGCGCCCGGGCCATGAGCAGCGGGTCGACGGCGAACCGGTAGCCCACCGCGTCGTCCCCGGAGTGCGGCCCGGCACCCGTGGTGACCACCCCGAGCACCAGGACGACGAACGTGAGCACGCCCTGCGCGACGGCCCAGCGCACGGTGGCCCGCTCGGCGCGCCACGCCATCGGGCCGTCGCCCTCGTCGATGCGGACCAGCAACCAGGTGGCGGCCACCACGAGCAGCATCGACAGCAGGAAGTGCAGCCCGACGACGGCGGGAGGCAGCCCGCCGATCACGGACAGCCCGCCGACCACGGCCTGCACGAGCACCAGGACGAGGGGCACCCAGCCCAGTGCGCGGGTGCCGGCGGTGTGCCGACGGTTCAACCCGACCAGGACGAGCACGGCGACCGCGATCGCGACCAGCACCCCCGTGAGGGTGCGGTTGCCGAACTCGATGCTCTGGTGCAGCGGGCTGGCGGCGTGCCGCACCGGGACGAAGCTGCCCGGCTGGCACTGCGGCCACGTCGAGCAGCCCAGCCCCGATCCGGTGAGCCGGACGAGGCCGCCGGTGCCGATGATCGCGATCTGGGCGACGAGGTTGGCGACGACGGCCGGACGGGTCCAGCGCGTACGCCACTCGGTCGCCGGGCCGGACGGGGCTGCGGTGCTCACCCGCCCAGCGTACGTGGCAGGCGCACCGCGAAGACCTGACCCGGACCGGCGGCGGACGGGTCGGGCGCGGACGTCGGATCGCCGCCGGCGGTCGTGATCACGAGCAGATCGGTGCCGACCAGGACGGGGCAGCTGCTCGACGGGGCCGGCACCGCGACCTGGTCCAGCACCCGGCCGTCGGGGGACAGGTGGCGCACGAGACCCTCGCCCCAGAACGCGACCCACAGCGTGCCGTCGTCCAGCAGCGCCAGGCCGTCCGGGAGGCCGCTGAACTGCGCCAGATCGATGGGGTCGAGCTCGCCGACGACCTGCCGGCTCACCGGGTCGAGCCGCCAGCGGTCCACCCGGTGGCGGCTCGAGTCGATGAACACCATCTCGTCGGGCGCCGGCCAGGCCATCCCGTTGGGGCAGCCGATCCGATCGAGCACCCGGTGGACGGTCCCGGCCGGGTCGATGCGGTAGAGCAGACCGTCGTCGGGGCCGGTGCTCGTGTCGAACCGCATGGTGCCGGCCCACACGTGCCCGGCCGGGTCCACCCGCACGTCGTTCATCCGACGGTCGGGCACCCCGTCCTCGATCGCGACCAGCGGGTGCAGGACCCCGGTCTCCGGATCGAGCTCCTCGAGGCCGAACGTCGTGGCCAGCCGCACCCAGCCGTCCGCGGCAGGCAGCACCGAGCCGACCGCGCGCGGCAGTCGCCACGTGGTGAGCCGTGCCGGGTCGCCCGATCCGGGCGCGGGCTCGGACCGGCGGTGCACCCGGGCGCCCGTGATGTCCACCCACCACAGCTCGCGGCGGTCGGCCAGCCACAGCGGACCCTCGCCGAGCTCGTCGTTGCCAACCCCGACCGGTACCGGGGCGCCGGGCGCCACCGAGGCCAGCGGTGCGAGGTCGAGGACCAGCGGTTCGGGCAGGACGGTCACGGGGCTCCTTCGGCGAGTCGGTCGTGGAACGGGGCGAGGAACTGCTCACGCGGCACCTGGTTGGCGAGCACCCCGCCGTCGACCACGAGGGCGTGGCCCGTCACGTAGGACGCGAGGGAGGATGCCAGGAAGAGCACCGGGCCGGCGATCTCGGCGGGCCGGGCGTACCTGTGCTCCAACGGGATGTGCTCGCGGTAGTAGGTCTCGAAGGCCGGCCAGTCGAGGCCGAAGTCGCCGGCGAACGGGGTCGCGACCATGCCCGGGCACACGGTGTTCACCGTGATCCCGTAGCTGCCCAGCTCGACGGCCAGGCTGCGGGCCATGAGCTCCAGCCCGCCTTTGGCGGCGTTGTAGGCGACCAGACCGGGTTCGGCCTGCAGGCCGTTCTTGGAGGAGATCATGATGATCCGGCCGCGCCGCCCCTCGTGCACGAGGTGCTCGGCGGTGCGGGCCGACAGCACGAACGGTGCATCGAGGTCGACCGCCATCGCGGCCCGCCAGGACGCCACCGAGACCTCGTTGAACCGGGCCATCTGCGCGATGCCGGCGTTGTTGACCAGCACGTCCCACGGCCCGTACCGATCCCAGGTCTCGTCGACGAAGCCGGTGAGCTCGTCCGTGCGGGCGAGGTCCTGGCCGAGCCACACGCGGTCGGCGCCCAGCCGGTCCAGCGCCGCGGTGAGCGCCGCCGGCTCCGCGGTGCCGGGGCGGTCGACCAGCAGCAGCCGCGAGCCCGCCGTCGCGAACGCGATCGCCAGCGCCTGGCCGATGCCGCCGGCCGCACCCGTGAGCAGCACCCCGGTGCCCGCAAGCCCCGGCAGCCCCGGCGCCGCGCCGCTCACGGCAGCCACCCGAGCCGGGCCGAGAGCGCCGCTGCGCTCGTGCGGACCAGATGGCCCACCTCCCGGACCCGGGACCCGGGGAAGGAGACCTTGAGCCCGGTGACCGACAGCGCGCCGGCGCAGCCGCCGGAGTGGTCGAAGACCGGGGCGCCGACGCAGCAGATCCCGTCGGCGTCCTCCTCGTCGTCGACCGCGAAGCCGCGTTCGCGCGCCAGGTGCAGGTCATCGAGCAGCGCCTCGACGGTGGTGAGGGTCCGGGCGGTGCGCCGCGGCAGGTCCCGGCCGCCGAGCAGCTCGTGCACCGTCGCATCGTCGAAGGTCGACAGGATGGCCTTGCCGATGCCCGAGCAGTGCAGCTCCTCGCGGGCACCCATGTGCAGGTTGAAGCGCACCGCCGTCGGGCCGTCGACCTGGGCGAGCATGACCGCGCGGCCGCCGTCGAACGTCGCCACGCGCGACCCCAGATGGGTCAGACCGGTGAGCTCGCGCAGGTACGGCTGGGCCAGGTCGGTGAGCGTGACCTGCCGGGCCGCCAGGTGCCCCAGCCGCGCCAGGCCCATCCCGAGGGTGTAGCGGCGGGCGAAGCCCTCACCCGCGGAGTCGACCAGGCCGCGGGCGCACAGTGTCTGCAGCATCGCGTAGGTCGCCGACTTGGACGCCCCGACCTGACGGGCGAGGTCGGACAGCCCGACGGCCTCGTCCGCCGCGGCGAGCCGGTCGAGCAGGTCCAGCGCCCGTCCGACACTGCGCACCTGGTACCGGGCGTCCTCCGGCGGCGCCGGGCGGATCTGGTTCACTTCCCCACCCCCGCGGTCAGACCGACGGCCAGCTGCCGTTGGAAGATCAGGTACACCAGGATGCACGGCAGGGCCGAGATGAGGGCGCCGGCCATCTGCTGCGTCACATCGAACACCTGGGTCGAGCCGGCGGTCGCGATCACCACCGAGATCGTGCGCTGGGTGCCGTCGGGCAGGAAGAGCATGGCGAACAGCAGGTCGTTCCACACCCCGATGAAGGTGAGCACGCCGAGCGTCACCAGCGGTGGCACCGCGAGCGGGCCGACCACCGACCGGATGATCCTCGGATAGCCGGCGCCGTCCATCACGGCGGCCTCCACCAGCTCGCTGGGCACCGAGCGGAAGAAGCTGGTGAGCAGGAAGGTCGCGAACGGCAGCTGGCCGACGGCGTACAGCAGGGCGGTCATCGGCACGTTGCCGATGAGGCCCAGCCGGGAGATGTCGAAGTACAGCGGCAGCAAGGACGTCTGCCCGGGCACCAGCATGAGGATCGTGAGGGTCATCAGGATCGTCTGGGAGCCGCGGAACGGCAGCTTGGCGATCGCGAAGGCGGCCGGGGTCGCGACCAGGCTCACCCCGACGATCGTCAGCACGCACAGCGTGAAGGAGTTGAGCCCGGCGCGGGCCAGACCCTGCGCCAGCACGTGCGCCCACGCGTCGAACGTGACGCCGTGCCCGTCCGACGGGGTGACGGAGGCCTTCACCATGTAGAGGATCGGGCCGAGGGCGACACCGGCCACGACCAGCAGCACGAGCGAGGTGAGCCAGCGCCCGACGCTGACCGAGGCACCCCGGCGGCGCGATGGCGCGAGCAGGCTCATGTGGTCAGTCGTCGTCATCGCGACGCACCCCCGATCGGATCCGAACCAGCGTGAGCATGAGGGTGAACAGGAACAGCACGACACCGAGCGCGGCCCCCTGGGCGAACCGGCCGTACTTGAAGGACGTCGTGTAGAGCTGGAACTCCAGCGTCGTGGTCGAGACCCCGGGGCCGCCGTTGGTCATCGTGTAGATCAGTCCGAAGATCTGGGTGATCGCGGCCGACATCGTCAGGATCGTGGCGAGCTCGAGGTAGCGACGCACATGCGGCAGCACGATGTGCCGGACCAGCCGGACCCCGGCGGCGCCGTCGAGCCGGGCCGCCTCCATCACGGACGGGTCGAGCGAGACCATCCCGGTGTAGAGCAGCACGACGTTGATCCCGAGGTAGCTCCAGTTGAAGACGAGGATGAGTGCGAGCAGCGAGGTGGAGACCTGCCCGAGCCAGTCCTGGGCGAGCATGCCCAGCCCCAGTGACCGCAGCCCGGCGTTGATCGGCCCGCGGTCGGACAGCAGGTAGGACCAGGTGATCCCGATGACCACCCAGGACAGCGCGACGGGCAGGAAGTAGATGCTGCGGAACACGTTCGACCCGCGGGTGCCCTGGGCGAGCAGGAAGGCGATGACCAGCGCACCGGCCACGCCGAACGGGACGGACACGACGATCGCCAGGTTGTTGCCCAGGATCCGCACGAACTCGGGGTTCCCCAGCAGGCCCTTGGCGTAGTTGTCCAGACCGACCCAGGTGGCGGTGCGCCCGTCCCAGTCGGTGAACGAGTACCACAGCCCCTGCAGCGTCGGGACCAGCGAGAACGTGATGACCAGCAGTGCGACCGGCGCGGCCAGCGCCAGCCCCCAGCGCTGCTGGCGCCGGCGCAGGGCGCTGGCTCGCGGGCGCGCAGGCCCGCGGCGAGGGGCCGCGGACCTGCGCACTGGTGCGGTGGCGGACATGCTCAGCTTCCGCCGAGGTGGTAGGCGACCCGCTCGGAGGTCGACAGCCCGGCCGTGGCCTTGTCGACCGCCGCCATCGCGTCCTTCGCGCTGATCTGCCCGGCGAGCACCTGGTTGAGGCCGCTGGTGAGGGCCTGGTTGACCGTGGGGGCGATGAAGTTGTCGAACATCGGCACCACCGTCCACGACTCGTCCTTGGCCTGGGTGAGCAGGGCGTTGTTCACCGGGTCGGTGACTGCGACGCCGCTGCGGGACGGCACGTTGCCTGCCTTGGCGACGATCGCCTGGCCCTCGCCCGACACGACGTACGCCGCGAAGGCCACCGCGGCCGTGGGGTTGGCCGCCTCCTTCGAGATCGAGTAGCCGTTGTCCGGGAGCTGGACCAGGAGCTTGTTCGGGGTCGGCGAGAACGGTGCGGGGGCGGCCGCGACGTCGGCACCGAGTGCCTTCTGGGCCCAGGAGGAGTCCCAGCTGCCGCCCATCACCATGGCCACGTCACCGGACTCGAAGCTGGTGCGCACGTTGCGCCAGGTGAGCACGTCCGGGTTGGTCCACCCCTTCTCGTGCATCGTCCCCCAGCGGGTCACCTGGTCGACGATGGTCGGCGAGGAGTAGGGCTCGGTGCCGGCGATGAGCTTGTCCCAGGTGGTCAGCGGCTCGGCGGCGCCCACCAGGTAGCTCCAGTCCAGGTAGGACGAGAACCCGCCCGAACCGTCCTGGGAGCCGTAGCCCAGGCAGGTCTTGCCGGCCGCGACGACCTTCGCGCAGGCCGCGTCCAGCTCGTCCCAGGTGGTCGGAACCGAGGCGACGCCCGCATCGGCGAGGACCTTCTTGTTGTAGAGCATCATGTACATCCCGGCCGTGCTCGGGACGCCGTAGACCTGCGATGTGGTGCTGCCGTTCGCCGAGTAGTACTGGGCGTTGGTGGCCGTGAGGTCGGCCTGCGGGATCTTGTCGGACAGGTCCAGGGAGTACTCCTGGAACTGCTTCTGGTACCCGCCGGGGAACATGGAGAACACGTCCGGGCCGCGACCGGAGACGACGGCCGCCTGCAGCAGCGCGTAGTAGTTGTCGGCGGGCTGGCCCACGAGGTTGACGGTGACGTCGGGGTACTTCGCCTTGAACCCGGCCACCAGCGGCGTGAGCAGGCTCGAGTCGTCCAGGGCGCCGTAGTTCCACACGGTGAGCGAACCGCTCACCCCACCCGAGCCCGACGCCGAGGGGGTGGTGGACTGACCGGAGCTGCACCCGGTGAGTGCGAGCGCCAGCGCCGCGACGGGCGCGGCGACCTTCCAGACCTGCATGGGATCTCCTTGGGGGGTGGCGGGACGGGGACGACGACGGTGCGGGTCAGGCGAGCGGGGCCTCGGGACCGGGGTCGACCCCGATGCCGGCGGTGAAGAAGCGCGGGTCTGGGACGGGCACCCAGGCGCCGTTGGCGGCGACGGACGCCTCGGCGGCCATCGCCGGCAGCGACCAGTCGAGTGCGGTGTACAGGTCGATCTCGGGTCGGGTGCCCGCGGTGACGGCGTCGAGGAAGTCGCGCAGCGGCCAGGCGTCCGAGCCCCAGTGGCCACCGTCCTCGGGAGGGTTCTGGTAGGCGGCGGGCAGGAACTGCTCGGCGTAGGACTCCAGCGGCTCCCACGTGTCGTGCGCCGTGCGTCCGGTCAGGTGCACCACGGGCACTCCGTCGGGCGTGCGCGGCGCCTCGTAGGCGCCGCCCGTGCCCTGGATCGCGTAGTAGTCCATGAGCTCGGGGCGGTTGGACAGCAGGTCGAACCGGATGGACAGCAGACGTCCGGCCGCGGTGCGGGCCAGCGTGACCGTGGAGTCCTGGAGGGTGTGCTCGGGGTCGGTGTGCCGGCCGGTGCCGTGGCAGGAGACCGCCACCACCCGGTCGTTCGTCCACCACAGCAGCGGGCCGAACGAGTGGGTGGGGTAGGTGTGCCCGTCGCGGCCGACCTGCCAGTGGTAGCGCCAGGTCGGTGAGCCGTCGGGGCGGGTGTGCCAGGACCGCATCTCGTGCAGGTACTCGCCCTCGCCGTAGTAGATGTCGCCGAACAGGCCCTCGCGGACCATCTCGCGCACGATGAGGTTGGGCCGGGTGTAGCAGTAGTTCTCGGCCATCGCGTACTGGGCGCCCGAACCGCGGACGGCACCCACGAGCGCCTGCGCCTGCTCCAGGCTCACGGCGGCGGGCACCTCGGACAGCACGTGCACACCGCGGGCCAGCGCCTCGACGGCCTGCGGCACGTGGTGCTGCTGCGGGGAGGACAGCACGACGACGTCGCAGTGCTCGAGCAGCTCGTCGAAGGACGAGGCGACCCGGGCGGCGCCGTTCTGCGCGGCGAAGCTGTCGCGCACCTCGTGGTCCGGGTCGTAGACCGTCTCCAGGCGGGCCCGGTCGGCCTGGGCGCGCAGGCTGGACAGGAACCCGCCGCCGCGGACGGCACCGGCGATGCCGATCCGAAGGACAGGGGGGCGTGCGCTGGACATCAGGATCCCTTCGTCGCGCGGGTGGTGAGGAGCTGGGGGAGCAGGGCGGACCAGGTCGCCCGCTCGTTCTCGTCGCGGTACTCGGGCACGAAGCCCAGGCGCAGGTAGACCATGACGGCGGGCCGGCGGAAGTCGTCGGTCTCGAGCACCGCCCGGGTCAGCCCGCGGGCGGCGAACCCGGCGAGCACCCGACGGGTGACGGTGGCTCCGAGGCCGCGCCCGGAGGCCGAGGCGTCGGCGGCCACGTAGTGCAGGTAGCCGGCGCCGGGGTAGGTGTCGGGCAGCAGGCGTTCGGAGGCGCAGGCCAGGATCCGGTCCTGCTCGACGAGCACCCAGGTGACGGGCACGTCGGGGGCGTCGAGCAGGTCCCGGCCGATCCGGTCGGCGTCCCAGGGTTGGTCGTAGGCGGTCTGCATGAGCCGGGCGAGCTCGTCGGCGTCCTGGTGCGTCGCTGCACGCAGACGGGGGTCGGGCTCCTGGGCCGGCAGCGGGCCGGGGTGGACCATGAAGAGCTGAGTCAACGGTGACCTCCAGGTCGGGGATTGCTCGGAAAGGTAGGGGTGGGGACAGGCAGGGGGAACAATGTTCTGTGCTCCCGAACGCTGGGTTCGGTTGAGTCTCTAGTGTTCGGCATGGACGAACACGGTTCTTGCCAGCCGACGGCCTCTCTAGGCTCGCCGCCATGACAGCGATCCCACCGACCTGGCAGCCCCCCGGTTGGTCCGGCGCCGCAGGCGTCGCCCGCGAGGACGTGACCGCACCGCTCGGCATCCGGATGCGCAACTGGGGCTACGGCGACCGCGACGTGGCGAGGCGGATACACCGCCCGCTCACCCTCACCGCCCTGGCGCTCGCCGATGCCGACGGCACCGACCCGTCGCTGCTCATCACCGTCGACCTCGGCTGGTGGCGCACCACGGCCGACGAGACCCGGGTCCGGGGAGCCGTGCTGGCGGCCACGGGGCTGTCCGCCGACCGCGTCCTGCTGCACCTGACCCACACGCACGCGGGGCCGTCGATCTGTGCGCAGGACCACGACCTGCCCGGCGGTGAGCTCGTGGACGCCTACCTCGACCACCTGGCCGCCCGGGCGGTGGCCGCGGCGACGGGCGCCCTGGCCGATCTGCGACCCGCCACCATGCAGTGGGTGCTCGCCCACCACGGCCTGGCGGCCGTCCGCGACCTGACGCTCGACGGGCGCGCCCTGCTCGCCTTCGACCCGGCGGTCCCCGCCGACGACACGCTGCTCGTCGGCCTCGTGAGCGAGGAGCACGGCGCCCCGGTGGCCACTCTGGTCAACTACGCCTGCCACCCCACGACGCTCGGCTGGGACAACGACGCGCTGTCCCCGGACTACCCGGGCGCGATGCGCGCCGTCGTCGAACCGGCGACCGGGGTGCCGTGCCTGTTCCTGCAGGGCGCGAGCGGCGACCTCGGCCCTCGCGAGCAGTACGGGGCCGACACCGACCTGGCCGACCGGCACGGCGCCGGGCTCGGGCACGCCGTGCTCGGTGCCCTCGCCACGCTGCCCACCCCCGGGACGGCCCTGGTCTGCACCTCGGTCGTGGAGTCCGGTGCCCCGCTCGGTGTCTGGGAGCCCGTGCCCACGCCCGCGGCGAGCGCGCGCGGCTCGATCGCCACCCAGGTGCCCGTCGAGCTCAAGACCCTCACCCCGATCGACGAGCTCGCACGGCAGTGGGCGCACATCGACCCCCGCAGCCGCGCCGAACGGCTGCGCCGGGCCGAACGGCTGCGTCGCACCTACACCGACATGAGCGCCCCGGTGCACCCGCTGTGGGTGTGGCGGTTCGGCGACGTCGTCGTCGTCGCGCACCCGGGGGAGGCGTACAGCGCCCTGCAGACGAGCCTGCGCGCCCGGTTCCCGCAGCTCGCGGTGGTCGTGCTCAACCTCACGAACGGGCCCGGCTGGGTCTACCTGCCGACCCGGCAGTCCTACGACCAGGAGCGCTACCAGAGCTGGCAGACCCTCGTGCAGGCGGGGTCGCTCGAACGGCTCGTCGCCGCGGCCCAGGCGGCCGTCGCGGAGCTCGTGGCATGAGCGGTCTGCGCTCCGACCGTTGGTTCGGCGGGGACGACGAGGTCGCCGTGCTGCACCGGGTGGCGCTGCCGGCCCGCGGCAGCGGCGGCGGGCCGGTGATCGGGATCGCCGACACCACGAGCGACCTCAACCCGTGCAACGCCCCGCTGGCCGGGCTGATGGTGGCCGCCGCGCGCGGCATCCGGGCCGCAGGCGCGATCCCGGTGCGGTTCCCCGTGATGTCCCTCGGGGAGGACCTCATGAAGCCCACCGCCATGCTCTACCGCAATCTCGCGGCGATGCAGATCGAGGAGCAGGTGCGCTCGAACCCGATCGACGGTCTCGTGCTCACCGCCGGCTGCGACAAGACGGTCGCGGCCGCGCTGCTCGGTGCGGCCTCGGCCGATGTGCCTGCCCTGCTGCTGCTCTCCGGTCCGCGCTCGGCCCCCATCTGGCGCGGGCGCCCGCTCGGTACCGGGACCGATCTGTGGCGCGCGCTCGAGGAGCGGCGCGCCGGCCTGCTCGACGACGACGCCTGGCACGAGCTCGAGGCGTGCCTGACCTGCGCCGGACCGGGCACCTGCACGACGATGGGCACCGCCTCCACCCTGGCGCTGCTCACCGAGGTGCTGGGGCTGTGCCTGCCGGGCTGCACGGGGCTGGACGGCAGCAGCCCGGTCGCCGAACAGCTCGCCGAACGCACCGGCGCCCGGGTCGTCGAGATGGTCGAGTCCGGCGCCCGACCGGCCGACGTGGTCACCCAGGCGGCCCTCGACAACGCGCTGCGCGCGCTCGCGGCGGTCGGCGGCTCGACGAACGCCGTCATCCACCTGGCGGCGCTCGCCGGCCGGCTCGGCCTGGACGGTTCGTTGGCGCACGCCGATGCGCTGTGGCGCGACGTGCCGCTGCTCGCCGATGTCGAACCGTGCGGGCGGTACCTGGCCGCGGCGCTGCCCGACGCCGGCGGGGTACCGACGCTGCTGGCGGGCCTCGCCGAGCTCGCCGAGCGGACCGCCGGCACCGGCGTCGACCTGACCGCGGTCGCCGGTGACGGCCGACCGTGGCAGCAGCACGTGGCCCTCGCCCCGCGCCCCACCGCCGACGGCGTGCTGCGGACCGCCGAGCACCCGGTGGCACCGGCGCCGACCATGGTCGCGCTCACCGGCTCGTTGGCACCCGACGGCTGCGTGCTCAAGGTCGCCGCGGCGAGCCCGGACCTGCTCCAGCACACCGGCCCGGCCCTCGTGCTCGACGACTACGAGGACATGCGCCGCCGGCTCGACGACCCCGACCTGGCGGTGGACGACGACGTCGTCCTCGTCGTGCGGGGGATCGGTCCGGTCGGCGCGCCGGGCATGCCCGAGTGGGGCATGGCGCCCATCCCGGCCCCGCTCGTGCGCCGCGGTGTGCGCGACGTGGTGCGGGTGAGCGACGGCCGGATGAGCGGGACCAGCTTCGGCACCGTCGCGCTGCACGTGGCCCCCGAGGCCCAGGTCGGGGGACCGCTGGCACACGTGCGCGATGGCGACCGGATCCGGCTGGACGTGCCCGCACGGCGCCTGGACCTGCTGGTCGACCCGGCCGAGCTGGCCCGTCGGGCGGCCACCTGGCGACCGGACGCGGCAGCCGACCTGCGGGGCTGGCCGCTGCTCTACCGCCAGCACGTCGGGCAGGCGCCCACCGGCGCCGACCTCGACGTGCTGGCGGCCCCGCGACCCGAGCAGCGGGTCCGGGTCGAACCGACGGTCGGTCGCTCATGAGGCGGCCGGTCCCCACTGACGGAGGACGAGGCGTGACCCCCAGCCCACTGCACGGCGTGCTGCCGGTGATCCAGACGCCGTTCGCGGCCGACGGCTCGGTCGACCACGACGCCCTCGAGCACGAGCTGCACTGGGTGCTCGACCAGGGCGTCGCCGGTCTGACCACCGGCATGGTGAGCGAGACCCTGCGGCTGTCCGACACCGAGCGTCGCGAGGTCGCCCGGGCGGTCTGCGCCGCGGCCGTCGGCCGGGGCAGGGCCGCGGTCATCAGCTGCGGCGCCGAGTCGACCCGCGAGGCCGTGCGGCTCGCCCAGGACGCGCAGGCGGCCGGCGCGAGCGCGCTCATGGCGATCCCACCGGTCACCGTGGTGATCGACGAGGCCGATGTGCTGGCGTACTACAGCGCCATCCTGGCGGCCGTCGAGGTGCCGGTCGTCGTGCAGGACGCCTCGGGCTACGTGGGCAACCCGCTGTCCATCGGGGTCCAGGTGGCGATCCTCGACCGGTTCGGCGACCGGGTGTACTTCAAGCCGGAGGCCGCCCCCATCGGCCAGCGGCTGTCGGACCTGCGCGAGGCCACCGGCGGCCGGGCCCGGGCGTTCGAGGGATCGGGCGGCGCCGCCGTCGTCGACAGCTTCCGCCGCGGCATCGTCGTGGGCACCATGCCCGGGGCGGAGGTCTGCTGGGCGGTGCAGCAGCTGTGGCAGGCGTGCGAGCGGGGCGACTGGGACCTGGCCTACGACCTGTCGGGCCCACTCACGCTGCTGGTGGCGATCCAGACCTCGGTCGACGCCTACGTGGCGGTGGAGAAGCACCTGCTGCACGCCCAGGGCGTGCTGCCCTCGACGGCCGTGCGCGAACCGGTCGGCTACCGGCTGGACCCCGAGACGGCGGCCGAGGTCGACCGGTTGGCGGATCGGCTGCGGGTCGCGATGCCCGCCGCGTCATGAGGTCCGACGCGGCGCGGCTGCAGGCCCGCTGGCAGGCCGATGAGCCCGCCTTCGGCGTCTGGAGCTCGCTGGCCGACCCCGTCGTCGCCGAGGTGCTCGCCGCGGGCGACGCCGACTACGTGTGCGTGGACACCCAGCACGGGCACGTCGGCGCAGGGGAGCTGGCCCGGACCCTGCAGGCGTTCCGGGCCGGGGGCCGCAGCCCCCTGGTGCGCGTCGCGTGGAACGAGCCCGCGGCGATCTTCCGGGCCCTGGACGCCGGGGCGAGCGGGGTGGTGGTGCCCATGGTCGACGACGGCGCCGCGGCCCGGGCCGCCGTCGAGGCGGTGCGCTACCCGCCGGTCGGCCGCCGTAGCTGGGGCCCGATGTGGGGCGACTCCCGCCCGGTCCCGACCCCGGCCGAGCAGGACGCCGAGGCGCTGTGCATCGTCATGGTCGAGACGGCCGCCGCGGTGGACCAGCTCCCGCTGATCCTGGCGACCCCCGGCGTCGACGCGGTCTACATCGGACCGAACGACCTGGCACTGTCCTGCGGGCTGGGTCGCGGCACCTACCGCGACTGCGCCGACGTCCTCGACCTGCTCACCCGGGTGGTCGCGGCCTGCCGGGCGCACGGTGTGCCGGTCGGTCTGCACTGCTCGGACGCGGCGATGGCCGGTGACTGGGCAGTGCGGGGTGTGGGGATGCTCACCACGGTCACGGACACCAGCGCGCTGCGCCGGGCGGTGGCCGGTGACCTGACCGCCGCCGCATCCCACTACCGTGGTGCCGTGCCCAGGACGACGACCCGATGAGCCCCATGGCCGAGCCCCAGCCCCTGTTCAGCGACCCGCAGGCGTCGGTGGACGCCCGCGTCGAGGACCTGCTGGCGCGGATGACGCTGCCGGAGAAGGTCGGCCAGATGCTGCAGCTCGATGCGCGCGGCGACCTGGCCGACGTGGTCACCGGCAAGCTCGCGGGCTCGCTGCTGCACGCCTCGCCCGCCCGGATCGAGCAGGCCGCCGAGCTGGTGGCCAGCACCCGGCTGCAGATCCCGCTGCTCATGGCCGATGACGCCATCCACGGGCACTCGTTCTGGCCGGGCGCGACGATCCTGCCGACCCAGCTGGGCATGGCGTGCAGCTGGGACCCGGCCCTCGTCGAGCGGGCGGCCCGGATGGCGGCGACGGAGGTCGCCGCGGCCGGTCTGCACTGGACCTTCTCCCCGGTGCTGTGCATCGCCCGGGACACCCGCTGGGGCCGGGTCGACGAGACGTTCGGGGAGGACCCGTACCTCATCGGCGAGCTCGGCGCTGCCATGGTCGCGGGCTACCAGGGCGACGGCCTGGACGACCCGACCGCCGTGCTGGCCTGCGCCAAGCACTTCGCCGGCTACTCCGAGACGCAGGGTGGCCGGGACGCCAGCGAGGCCGACCTGACCCCCCGCAAGCTGCGCTCGTGGTTCCTGCCGCCGTTCGAGCGGGCGGTGCGCGCGGGCTGCCGGACGGTGATGATCGGCTACCAGTCCATCGACGGCGTCCCGGTGACGGCCAACCGCTGGCTGCTGCAGGACGTGCTCAAGGACGAGTGGGGCTTCGCCGGGACCCTCGTGACCGACTGGGACAACGTCGGGCGCATGGTCTGGGAGCAGAAGGTCTGCGCCGACGACGTCGCCGCGGCCGTGGTCGCGGTGACCGCCGGCAACGACCTGGTGATGACGACGCCCGCCTTCTTCGAGGCCGCCCAGGAGGCGGTGACCCGCGGGCTGCTGGCCGAGAGCGCGATCGACGAGGCCGTGCGCCGGATCCTGCGGCTGAAGTTCGAGCTCGGGCTGTTCGAGGGCGCGCACCGCCCCGATGCCGGGCGCCAGCGCACGGTGATCGGCTCCGCGCCGCACCGCCTGCTCAACCTCGAGGTGGCCCGTCGCGGCCTCGTGCTGCTGCGCAACGACGGCACGCTGCCGCTGGCCGGCGGTCTGATCGCGGGCCCCGACGGCCGGGCGATCGAGGCCGGACCGGCCCGGACGGTGGCCGTGGTCGGCCCGAACGCGGACGACCCGCACGCCCAGCTCGGCGACTGGGCCGGAGCGTCCGGGCAGGTGGACTGGATGCCGGACGGGCACCCGCGTGAGCTCGTGAGCACCGTGCTCGACGGGGTGCGCGCGGCCGTGCCGAGCGGCTGGACCGTCACCCACGCACCCGGGGCCCGGATCGGCACCCTGGTCCCGGACCCGGAGGGGGAGCTGTTCCCGGACGGGCAGCCCCGGCCCCCGGTGTTCGCACCGGCGGTCGACGACCCGCAGCTGCGCGCGCAGGCGGTCGAGGCCGCGCGCGCCGCCGACTGGGTGGTCGCCGTCCTCGGGGACGATGTGTCGCTCACGGGGGAGGGCCGGTCGACGGCGACCCTGGACCTGCAGGGCGGGCAGATCGCGCTGCTCGAGGCCCTGGTCGCGACGGGCACCCCGGTGGTCCTGGTCCTCGTGCAGGGCAAGCCGTCCACGCTGCCGCCGGTGGCCGAGCAGGTCGCGGCGGTCGTGCAGGCGTTCAACCCCGGGATGGCCGGGGGCCAGGCGGTGGCCGAGGTGCTGCTCGGGCTGGTCGAGCCGAGCGGTCGGCTGCCGATCACCGTGCCTCGCCACGTCGGCCAGCTCCCGGTGTTCTACAACCAGGTGCGCGGCCAGCACGGCTCCCGCTACGCCGACCTCACGCAGGACCCGCTGTTCGCGTTCGGCGAGGGACTGGGGTACGCCCCCATCGGGTACGAGGACCTGCGGCTGACCGAGCAGGTGCTCACGCCGGACGGCACCGTGCGGGCCACGGTGCGGGTGCGCAACCTCGGCACCCGCCCGGTGCTGGAGACCGTGCAGGTCTACGTGAGCGACACCGTCACCTCGGTGACCTGGGCCGACCGCGAGCTCAAGGGCTTCGTCCAGGTGCAGGTGCCGGCGGGCGAGGCGGTCGAGGTCCAGGTCGAGGTGCCGGTGGCGGCGTGCACGATCGTGGACGCGGCCGGGCGCCGGGTCGTCGAGCCCGGGGCGTTCGAGCTGCTCGTCGGGCACAGCTCGCGGCCCGCCGACCTGCTGCGGGCCGGCTTCGAGGTCCGCGCCTGAGGTCTCAGTCCCAGCGGAAGGTGCGGGCCACCGCCGCGGCCAGCAGCCCGGCCCAGCCGATCAGGACGAGGACCGGGGCCGCCGGTACGGCTCCGGTCGTCAGCGCGGCCCGCAGCCCCTCGCCGAGCGCACCGGACGGCAGCCAGGGGGCGACCGCGGCGAGCGGGCCGGGCAGGTCGGCGACCGGCACCAGCACCCCGCCGGCCAGGGCGAGCGCGACCAGCACGAGGTTCGCGACCGCGAGCACCGCCTCGGCGCGCAGGGTCCCGGCCACCAGCAGCGCGAGTGCGACGAAGGCGGCGGTGCCCAGCACCGCGAGCCCGGCCGCCTCGACGAGCCCGAGTGCGGTGGGACGCCAGCCGAGCGCCACGCCGGCCGCCACGAGCACCGTCCCGGACAGCAGCTGGACGCCGAGCACCGCGAGCACCTTGCCGGCCAGCAGCCCCGAACGCCCCAGCGGGGTGGTGGCGAGCAGCCGCAGCACCCCGTTGCGTCGGTCGAATGCGGTGGCGATCGCCGGTGAGGTGAAGGCGGCGGAGAGCACCGCGAATGCGAGCACCCCGGGCGCGACCACGTCCACCCGGGAGCGCCCGTGGGTGCTCAGCTCGATGGCGGTCGCCGAGGTCAGCACGACGAGAGCCACCAGCGGCAGGGCGATCGTGACCATGAGCTGCTCACCGTTGCGCAGCACGGCGGCCAGCTCGAACCTGGTCTGCGCGGCCAGCCGTCGGGCGACCGGAGCGGCCCCTGCGGTGCCCGCCGTGCCGTCGAGGGCGCTCATCGCAGCTCCGTCCCGGTGAGCTCGAGGAACACGTCCTGCAAGGTCCGGACCCCGACGGTGAGGTCGGCCACGAGCACGCCCTCCTGCGCGAGCGCTCCGGTGAGCCGGTGCACGTCCTGCGGGGTCAGGTCGCCGGTGAGGGTGAGCACACCGTCGGGTTCGGCCCGCACCTCCAGCCCGGGCCGCAGCGCGCCGCGCACGGCCTCCAGCGGCGCCGGTTCGCGGGTGCGCAGGCGGGTGGTGGTGTGCCGGGCGCCGGTGAGCAGCTCGCCCACGCTGCCGCGGGCGACCACCCGGCCGTGGTCGACGACCACGACGTCGTCGGCCAGGGCCTGCGCCTCGTCCATCTGGTGGGTGGTGAGCACGACGGCCACACCGCGGTCGCGCAGCTCACGCACGAGCGCCCACACCGCGGCGCGGGCCTGCGGGTCCAGCCCCGCGCCCGGCTCGTCGAGGAAGACCAGCTCGGGGTCGCCCACCAGCGCACAGGCGAGTGCCAGGCGCTGACGCTGCCCGCCCGAGAGCCGGCGCACCGTGGTGCGGGCGAACGCGTCCAGGCCGAGGCGGTCGCGCAGCTCGTGCACGTCGCGCGGCCGGGCGTACATCGCGGCCACGTGGGTCAGCACGTCGCCGGCGCGTGCGGCGGTCGGCAGCCCGCCGTCCTGCAGCATGACGCCCACCCGGGACCGCAGCCGCTGGTCGTCGGGGGCCAGGCCGAGCACGCGGACCGTGCCGCCGTCCGGGGTGCGCAGCCCTTCGCAGCACTCGATGGTGCTGGTCTTGCCGGCACCGTTGGGGCCGAGAACGGCGGTGAGCCGGCCGTGGTGCGCGGTCAGGTCCAGACCGTCGACGGCGCGTCGGGAACCGTAGGTCTTGACGAGGTCGGTGACCTCGAGCGCTGCGGGGGTGGGCACGGACGGTGAGTCTAGGCAGGGCGGAGCCGCGCCGACGTCGGGCGCAAGGAAGGTGAGCCTTGGTTGTGTGAGATGATTTCGGCAACGAAGATGTTGCGTAATGAAGGGCCTTGCGGCCCGACAGGTGACACCAGCGACAACCGAGCGCGAACGAGGTGAGGCATGGCCACGACCGCAGTCGTCGGTGCGGCGCCGTCCGCCGCGCACGATCCGGGCACCCGGCGGCGTGTCCTGCAGCTCGTCGCATCCGCCGGTCCGGTGAGCGTCGCCGAACTGGCCACCGAGCTCGAGCTGAGCGCCGCCGGTCTTCGCCGTCACCTGGCCGAGCTCGAGCAGGCCGGGCAGATCGCGGTGCACGCCGCACCCGGTGCGGGGGCGACCCGGCGCGGTCGTCCCGCACGGCGGTACGTCGTGACCGGCCGGGGGCAGGCGGCGCTGTCGCACCGGTACGCCCAGATCGCGGTCGAGGCGCTGTCGTTCCTCGGTGCCGACGCCGGTTCGGGCGCCGTCGAGAGGTTCGCCGAGGCCAGGGCCGGGCAGCTCGAGGCGCATCTGCGCCCGGCGGTCCAGGCCGTGGGCGAGGACCTGGAGCAGCGGGCGTACGCCGTCGCCCAGGTCCTGTCGGCCGACGGGTACGCCGCCACCGCGCGTCCCGTCCCCGGCAGCTCCGTGGTCCAGCTCTGCCAGGGGCACTGCCCCGTGCAGGAGGTCGCCACGGCCTTCCCCCAGCTGTGCGAGGCCGAGACCCGGGCCCTGTCCCGGGTGCTCGGCGTGCACGTGCAACGACTCGCGACGTTGGCCGGCGGGGGCCACGTCTGCACCACGAGCATCCCGCCGACCCGTCCCACGCCGTCCTCGGAAGGACAGACCCGATGAGTGCACCGACCGAGCCGATGACCCAGGACGAGGCGATCGCCTCCATCGGCAACTACGCCTACGGCTGGCACGACCAGGACGTGGCCGGGATCAGTGCCCGCCGCGGCCTGTCCGAGGACGTCGTGCGGAACATCTCCGCGTTGAAGAACGAACCGGAGTGGATGCTCAAGACCCGGCTCAAGGCGCTGCGGCTCTTCGACCGCAAGCCGATGCCCGCCTGGGGCGCCGACCTGTCCGGCATCAACTTCGACACCATCAAGTACTTCGTGCGGTCGACCGAGAAGCAGGCCACCAGCTGGGAGGACCTGCCGGACGACATCAAGAACACCTACGACCGGCTCGGCATCCCGGAGGCGGAGAAGCAGCGCCTGGTCGCCGGTGTCGCCGCGCAGTACGAGTCCGAGGTCGTCTACCACCAGATCCAGGAGTCGCTGGCCGCCCAGGGTGTCGTCTTCCTCGACACCGACTCCGGGCTGCGTGAGTACCCGGAGCTGTTCGAGCAGTACTTCGGCTCGGTCGTCCCCCCGGGCGACAACAAGTTCGCCGCGCTCAACACCTCGGTGTGGTCCGGTGGCTCCTTCGTCTACGTGCCGCCGGGGGTCCACGTCGACATCCCGCTGCAGGCCTACTTCCGGATCAACACCGAGAACATGGGCCAGTTCGAGCGGACCCTGATCATCGCCGACGAGGGCTCGTACGTGCACTACGTCGAGGGCTGCACGGCGCCGATCTACAAGACCGACTCGCTGCACTCGGCCGTGGTCGAGATCATCGTGAAGAAGAACGCCCGGGTGCGCTACACGACGATCCAGAACTGGTCGAACAACGTCTACAACCTGGTGACCAAGCGCACGACGGTCGCCGAGGGCGGCACGATGGAGTGGGTCGACGGCAACATCGGCTCCAAGGCCACCATGAAGTACCCGGCCGTCTACCTCATGGGCGAGCACGCCAGCGGCGAGACGCTGTCCATCGCGTTCGCCGGTGAGGGGCAGCACCAGGACACCGGGTCGAAGATGGTGCACGCCGCGCCGAACACCTCCAGCCACATCATCAGCAAGTCGGTGGCGCGCGGCGGCGGGCGCTGCTCCTACCGCGGGCTCGTCCAGATCCTCGAGGGTGCGCACGGCTCGAAGTCCAACGTGCTGTGCGACGCCCTGCTGGTGGACCAGATCTCCCGGTCGGACACCTACCCGTACGTCGACGTCCGCGAGGACGACGTGACGATGGGCCACGAGGCCACCGTCTCGCGGGTGAGCGAGGACCAGCTGTTCTACCTGCAGTCCCGCGGGATGCCCGAGCAGGAGGCGATGGCGATGATCGTGCGCGGCTTCGTCGAGCCGATCGCCCGTGAGCTGCCGATGGAGTACGCGCTCGAGCTCAACCGACTCATCGAGCTTCAGATGGAAGGGGCCGTCGGCTGATGTCGACCATCACACCCGCAGCGCTGGCGGACACCGTCGCGCTGCCCCTCGACCACTCCGACGCCACGGCTGACGACGCGCACAGCCACGGCGTCGTACCGGCCGGCTCGCGCGCCGAGCGGCTCGCCTCGTTCGACCCGGCGGACTTCGCCGTGCCGACCGGGCGCGAGGAGGCGTGGCGGTTCACGCCGATGGACCGGCTGGCCCCGCTGCTCGCCGCGGCGACCGGTCGGCTCGCCGGTCACGGTGTGCTCACGACGGTGGCCGCCTCCCCGGAGGTCGTCGTCGAGGTGCTGGACCGTGACGACCCCCGGCTCGGCCTGGCCGGGGTGCCCGGGGACCGCGTGGCCGCCGTGGCCTGGGCCTCGTTCGACCGGGCCACGCTGATCCGGGTCCCGGCCGGGCAGACGTCGTCGAAGGTGACCTCGGTCGTGGTGGAGGCCGTCGCCGGGGTCGACGAACCCACCGCCGCGCACCTGGTGGTGCACGCCGAGGCCAACTCCCACGCCGTCGTCGTGATCGACCACGTCGGCCGCGCCACCCTGGCCCAGACCGTCGAGGTGGTGGCCGACGAGGGCGCCGACCTCACCGTCGTCTCGTTGCACGACTGGGCGCCCGGCGCTGTGCACGATGCGGCGCACCGGCTGCGCCTCGGCAAGGACTCGACCGTCAAGCACATCGTCGTCACGCTCGGCGGCGACCTGGTGCGGGTCACCCCGGACGCCGAGTTCGTCGGTGAGGGCGCGGAGCTCACCGCCCTCGGCCTGTACTTCGCGGATGCGGGTCAGCACCAGGAGCACCGGCTGTTCGTCGACCACGCCGTGCCGTCCTGCCGGTCCCGCGTCACCTATAAGGGCGCGTTGCAGGGCCAGGACGCGCACACCGTCTGGGTGGGCGACGTGCTGATCCGCGCCGCGGCCGAGGGCACCGACACCTACGAGCTCAACCGCAACCTGGTGCTCACCGAGGGCGCCCGCGCCGACTCGGTGCCGAACCT
>JAHIJU010000017.1 GCA_018898235.1 Actinomycetota bacterium
CGGCCGTGCTCGCGACGATCTCCTCGCTGGGGCTCTACCTCTACCTGCGCAGGTCCCGCTCGCGCGCTGCGGCGTCCGTGCTCGACCGCGCGGCTGCGTAGGGGCCGGCCGTGGACACCCTCACCACGCTGCCGGTCCTGGACCGGATCAGCGAGCAGATGCGCGCGGTGCTCGCCACCTCGGCCGAGCTCGCACCGGACGCGTACGCGACCGACGCGGGCCTGGACCAGATGCGGCAGGCGTACATCGTGGAGCGGCGGTTCTGGAACGAGGGTGGCCCGGCCATGGTGCGCACGCTCGACGCGAGCGTGCGCACCCCCCACGGGGACGTCGCGACCCGCTGGCACGTGCCCGCCGAGCGGCAGGACCTGCCGGTGGTCGTCTACCTGCACGGTGGCGGTTGGGTGGTCGGCAACCTCGACACCCACGACCGGATCATGCGGGCGCTCGCCCACGAGTCGGGCGCGGCGGTGCTGGGGGTGGACTACTCCCTGTCGCCGGAGGTGAAGTTCCCGGTCGCCGTCGAGCAGTGCGCCGCCGTGGTCCGGCAGCTGCTCGACGGTGGGCCGGGCGACGGGGGGCTCGGGCGGACGGCCGGGCTCCCCGTCGACGGCCGCCGGGTCGCGATCGCCGGCGACAGCGGGGGAGCGAACATGGCGTTGGCCACGACCCTGCTGCTGCGGGACCAGACTGCGGCAGGGGCCAGGCCGGTTCCGCTGAGCGCGCTCGTCCTCTACTACGGCCTGTACGGGTTGCGGGACTCGGTGAGCCGGCGCCTGCTCGGCGGACCGTGGGACGGCCTGACCGCGGCCGACCTCGCGTACTACGACGAGGCCTACCTGGGCGATCCGGCCGATGCGCGCAGCCCCTACGTGGACTGTCTGAGCGCCGACCTGGGCACGGGAGTCCCGCCGTGCTACCTCGCCGCAGCCGAGCTCGACCCGCTGCGCGACGACACGGCGGCGCTCGCCCAGCTGCTCACCATGCGCGGCGTGCCCGTGCAGCACGACGTGTTCGACGGGGTGCTGCACGGCTTCCTGCACTACTCACGGATGCTCGACGACGCCGTCGTCGCCCTGCGGCGCGGCGGGGCGTTCCTCCGGCGTGCCTTCGAGACCACCCACTGACGAGGAGATCGAACGATGGAATTCCGCCTCACGGACGAGCAGCAGCTGCTCGTCGAGAACGTCCGAGAGCTCATGGCCCGGGAGAACTGGGAGGCGTACTTCGCCGAGTGCGACCGGACGCACACCTACCCGCAGCGCTGGGTCAAGGAGCTGTGCGACCTCGGCTTCGACCTCATCATGCTGCCCGAGGAGCGTGGCGGCCTCGCGCTCGGCCTGGTCACCCTCACAGCGGTGTACGAGGAGCTCGGCCGCTGGGGAGCCCCGACGTACGTGCTCTACCAGCTGCCGTGCTTCGACACGATCCTGCGCGAGGGCACGCCCGCCCAGATCGAGAAGGTGCTCGCCTACGTCGGGACCGGCAAGCAGATCTGGAACTCCGCGTGCACCGAGCCGGGTGCCGGTTCGGACGTCGGCAGCCTGCAGACCACCTACACGCGCCGCGACGGGAAGATCTACCTCACCGGGCACAAGACGTTCATCACGTCCTCCGCCCACGTGCCGTACCTCGTCGTCATGGCGCGCAGTGCGCAGGACCCGACGGTTTTCACCGAGTTCTTCCTCGACACGAGCCTGCCGGGCGTGCGGATCGAGCCTCTCGACAAGCTCGGCCTGCGGATGGACAGCTGCTCGGACGTCTACCTCGAGGACGTCGAGCTGTCCGAGGCCGACGTGTTCGGCACCGAGGGGAACGGCTTCAAGCGAGGCATCAAGGACTTCGACTTCGAGCGGTTCCTGGTCGCGGCGAGCGACTACGCCGTGGCGATCTGTGCATTCGAGGACGCCGCCCGCTACGCCAACGCGCGGGTGCAGTTCGGCAAGCCGATCGGCCGGTTCCAGCTCAACCAGCTGAAGTTCACCGAGATGGCGATCCGCCTCGACGCGATGAAGAACATGGTCTACGAGGCCGCGTGGCACTACGACACCGACGAGATGACCGCCACCCAGGCGGCCATGTGCAAGTACTACTGCGTGAACGCGGCGTTCGACGTCGTCGACGACGCGATGCAGGTGATGGGCGGCATCTCGGTGGCGGGCGACCACCGGATCCAGCGGATCTGGCGTGACCTGCGCGTGGACCGGATCAGCGGCGGCACCGACGAGATGATGATCCTCACGGTGGCCAAGGGCGTGCTCCGCACGTTCGCGAGCTGAGGCCGCTGCCATGGACACCAACCCCACCAGCAAGCCGTCCTTCGGCGTCCTCGACGAC
>JAHIJU010000213.1 GCA_018898235.1 Actinomycetota bacterium
CCCCATGACCCCCCGCCCCCTCCGGCCCCCGCTCCGAAGGTCCGGGCCCCGCCGAAGTGGGCAGTTGGTCGCGCGAATCGCCGAGGATGCGTCCACCAACTGACCACTCCCGGCCCCGCGCGGGGGCGGGCGGGGCGGGTGGGTGGGGTTAGGAGGCCTGGGACAGGCGGAGGTCGCGGCGGCGGGTCTGCTCGTCGGGGTCGGCGACCAGGGCGGCGTCCAGCAGCCGTCGGGTGTACGGGTCCTGCGGGCTGCTCAGCACCTGGCTGCGCTCGCCGAGCTCGACGATCCTCCCGTGCTGCATGACGGCGACGCGGTCGGCCAGCGTGTCGACGACGGCCAGGTCGTGGCTGATGAACAGGCAGGCGAACCGCAGCCGCGCCTGCACCTCGGCGAACAGCTCCAGCACGGTGGCCTGCACCGACACGTCCAGGGCCGAGGTCGGCTCATCGGCGATGAGCAGCTCGGGGTCCAGGCTGACCGCCCGGGCGATGGACACCCGCTGCTGCTGACCGCCGGACAGCTCGTGCGGGTAGCGGCCGGCCCACGCGGCGGGCAGCTCGACCTGCTCGAACAGCTGGGCCACCCGACGCCGCAACGCCTCGCCCCGCAGGCCGCCGTGCACCGCGAGCGGTTCGGCCACCGACTGCCCGACGGTGTACCGCGGGTTGAGCGTCGCAGCCGGGTTCTGGAACACCACGCCGATCCGGCGCCGGGCCGCCCGCACCGCGCGTGGGGTCGCCTGCCCGAGGACCGCCCCGACCACCTCGACCCTGCCCGATGTGATCGGCGCCAGTCCGAGCGCGCAGCGGCCCAGCGTCGACTTGCCCGACCCCGACTCGCCGACCAGCGCGACGATCTCCCCGGGCAGCACCTCCAGGTCGACCCCGTCGACGGCGCGCACCACCCCCGAGCGCCGACCCCGGTACTCCACCACGAGGTCGACGACGTCGAGCACGGGCCGGTCCCGCTTGTCGGCCGGGTCGGGCCTGGCCGGCGCACCCAGCCGGGGCACGGCCTCCAGCAGCGTGCGGGTGTAGTCCTGCGCCGGCGCCGCGAACAGCTCGCGCACCGGGGCGTGCTCGACGGGCAGCCCGCGGCGCAGCACGATGACGCGGTCGGCCAGATCGGCGACCACGCCCATGTCATGGGTGATGAGCACGATCGCGGTGCCGGTGCGCGCCTGCAACCGGCGCAGCACGTCGAGCACCTCCTGCTGCACGGTGACGTCGAGCGCGGTGGTTGGCTCGTCGGCCACCAGCACCTGCGGGTCCGAGGCGAGCGCCATCGCGATCATCACGCGCTGCGCCTGACCGCCGGAGAGCTGGTGCGGGTAGAACCTCAGCCGCTGCTCCGGATCGGGCAGCTCGACCATGGCGAGCAGCTCGGCGGCGCGGGCCTGGCGCTGGGTGCGGTCGAGCTGCGGCTGGTGGCGGCGCAGCACCTCGCGCAGCTGGTAGCCGATGGTGAACACCGGGTCCAGGGAGTTCGACGGGTCCTGGAAGATCATCGAGATGCGTCGTCCGCGCACCTCGGCCAGCGCACGGCGGGACATGCCCAGCAGCTCCAGGTCGCCCAGCCGGGCCGATCCGGTCACGGTGGCGGTGTGCGGCAGCAGACCCAGCAGCGCCAGGGAGCTCACCGACTTGCCGGAGCCGGACTCGCCGACCACCGCGAGCACCTCGCCGGGGTACAGGTCGAAGCTGAGTCCGCTGATGGCGTGCACATCGGGGGCCCGGCCCTCGTCGACGGTGAAGGTCACCGACAGGTCGCGGACGGTGAGCACGGGCTCGCGGTCCGCGCGCGTGACGCTCTGCTCTCTCACTCGGTGTCCTCCCGGGTCGGGGTCGCGGCGTGGGCCGCATCGCGGTACGCATGCCAGTCGGCGAGCATCCGGCGCTGGTAGCCGGTGAGCCAGGTGATGTAGAGCCGTGCGTTGGTGAGCCGCAGCAGGGGCCCGCCGTCCGGCTGCTCGGGTGTGGGGCCGGTCGCGTCGGCCTCCGCCGGTGCGTGCGTCGGGCCGGTCGCGTCGCCGCGCGCCGCCGCACCGGGGATCACGGCGAAGCCGGTGTCGATGACGTCCTGCAGACGCTGCAGGTAGTGCCGCTCACCGTCCAGGAACGACCCCCAGATGTCGTCCTCGACGCGGAAGTAGTGGTTGCGGTCGCCGGGGATGACGTACCGCTTGAGGAACCCGACGTCGACGAGCTGACGGGTCGAGGTGGAGACCGCACCCGCACTGGCGTGCAGCATGGTCGCGATCTGGGTGCTCGACAGGTACGGCTCGTCGAGGATCATGAGCAGCCCCATGATCCGGCCCTCCATCCGCGGGTTGCCGGCGGTGGCCCAGACGAGCGCGAACTGCTCGACGAACTGCGTGCGCGCCTCGTCCAGCACCGGCAGCGCGGGCGGCGCGCCGGGCCCGGGCGTGTCGGGCAGCAGGGGCGAGGCAGGTGTCACGTCGTCGGCGTCGGTCACACGCTCACCCTAGGGAGCCGGGTCATCGCCGTGCGCCGCTCCAGGAACCGCTCGACCGGCCAGCTCGTCATGCCGCCCACCCGCAGCCAGGCAGGCCCGTCGGGACCGGCCGGGCCGACCTCGATGCGCTCACCGGACGACCCGAACGACGGCCCGACGGCCAGCCGCAACCCCTCGGGGGTGATCTCGACCTCCTCCAGCCCGGCCAGCGGGTCGGGGGTGGCGGGGTGCAGCACGACGAGCCGGCCCCCGAGCTCGACCAGGTCGGTGCGGCCCCACAGGTCGACGAACCGTCCGGTGACCCCGGCCGGCACCGGCGGCAGCTCGTCGGCCGGGGTGTCCGGGCCGGTGCCCCGCCCGCGCCCGGGGTGCAGCGCGACGTCGAGCAGGTGCACCAGCCCGACGGCCAGCTCGTGCGCGGGCCCGTCGATGGCGTTGGTCAGCACGCACACGACGAGCCCGTCGACCGGGTCGACGAAGGTGCGCGTGATGTGCCCGGGGTACCCGCCGGAGTGGCCGACGAACGCCCGCTCGCCCACGCTCACCAGCTCCATGCCGACGCCGTACCGGCCGGCCTCGACCCCGTACGGGCTGACCACGGTCTCCAGCCGCTGCATGAGCCGCTTGGAGTCGTCGGACAGCAGCGTCGCATCGCCCATGACGTGCGCCTGGGCATACCGGGACAGCTCGTGCGCGGTGGAGTAGAAGCCGGTGGCGGCGGCCAGGGCACGGGTGTCGACGTGGTCGATGGTCTCGCGGGTGGTCTCCCCGTCGAGCAGCGCGGTGTGCCCGGCGGCGTACTGGGCGGCGCGGGCCGGGTCGTACTCGGCGCCGGTGCGGGTCAGGCCGAGCGGGGCGAGCACGGCCGTCGCCAGGTGCTCGGCGAACGACGTGCCGGTGACGGCCTCGATGACCAGGCCGAGCAGGCCGTAGCCCAGGTTGGAGTACTTGAAGTGCTCGTTGCGGGCGTACACCCGACCGTCCAGGCGCACCCAGGCCAGCAGCGCGTCGCGGTCGGGGAAGTCGCCGATGAGCTGCCAGTAGTCGGCATCCGTGCCGTCGCGCAGCACCCCGCCCTGGTGGCCGAGGAGCTCACGCACGGTGACCTGCGCGAGCGGGGATCCGACCAGCTCGGGCACCCACTGGACCACCGCATCGTCCAGCCGCAGCCGCCCGGCCTCGACGAGCTGCAGCACGGCGGTGCTGGTGAAGGTCTTGGAGTGCGAGGCGATCCGGAACAGGTGGTCGGTGGACAGCGGCTCGCCGGTGGTGACGTCGGCCAGGCCGATCGCCTCGTCGAGCACCAGCTGGCCGGCGTACCGCACGCACACCTGGGCGCCGGGGGTGCGACGGGTGGCCACCTGGGTGGTCAACCACTCGAGCAGGTAGGGCGCGGCCGCCCGGACGGTGGCCAGCCGGGCTGCCGTGCGGGCGTCGGACGAGGTCGTGGTGCTGGTCATCGGGTCAACGCGCCTTCGGGTCGAGGGTGTCGCGCAGCACGTCACCCAGGGTGATCGTCGCCAGGACGGTGACGACGAGGAACAGTCCGGGGAACACGAGCGTGTGCGGGGAGGTCTGGAAGGTGGCCTGGGCGTTGGCCATCTGCAGGCCCCACGAGATCGCGGGTGCCCGCAGGCCCAGGCCGAGGAAGGTGAGGGTGGACTCGGTGACGATGACGCCACCGACGGTGATGGTCGCCACGGCCAGCACCGGGCCGATCGCGTTGGGCAGCACGTACCGTCCGACGATCCGGCCGGTGCCCAGACCCATCGCACGGGCGGCCTCCACGTAGGGGGCGTCCCGCACGGCGCGCACGCTGGCGCGCATCAGCCGGGCCAGCGTCGGCCAGATGAACACGGCCAGCACGAGGGCGATCACCACGGGGGTGCGGGAGCCGATCGCGGTGAGCACGACGACCGCCCCGAGCAGGAACGGGAACCCGAGGAAGACGTCGGTGAGGCGGGCGACCAGGGCATCGGCCCAGCCGCCGCGGTACCCGGCGAGCGTGCCGAGCACCAGCGCGAGGACCAGCGCGACCGCGGTGGCCAGCAGGCCGATGGACAGCGAGGCCCGGGTGCCGTAGATGACGTTGGCGTACACGTCGCAGCCCTGCCGGTCGGTGCCGAACACGTGCGCGGCGCTCGGCGGCAGGGAGCCGGAGGCCAGGTCGCACAGCCGCGGGTCGGGCTGGCCGAACAGCCCGGCGAACAGCTGCGGCACGACGGCGATGGTCGCCAGCAGACCGAGCGTGGCGACGCAGACCCAGAACAGCGGGCGACGGCGCAGCGTGCGCCACACGCCGCGCACCGGCGCCTGCGCATCGACGGATGTGACCTGGGCGGCGACCTCAGACATGGCGGATCCTCGGGTCGAGCACGGAGTGCAGCAGGTCGACCAGCACGTTGACCACGAGGAACACGATGATCAGCGAGGTCGCGACCCCGACGACCGTCGGCCCCTCGTGGGCACGGATGGCCTGGAACAGCAGGTTGCCGACGCCGGGCAGGTTGAACACGCCCTCGACGATGACGGTGCCGCCGAGCAGGTAGCCCAGGTCGATCGCCAGGAATGTGGTGACGGGGATGGCCGAGCTGCGCAGCACGTGCACCCCGATCACCTGGCGCGGCGTGAGCCCCTTGGCCCACAGCGCCCGCACGTGGTCCGATCGCATGGTCTCGACCACCGAGCCGCGCATCAGCCGGGCCACCGAGGCCAGCCCGAACACGGCGATGACGGCGCCGGGCAGCAGGTAGGCCGTCGGCCAGCCGGCATCGTCCCCGGCGACCGGGAACCAGCCCAGGTGCAGCCCGAACAGCAGCTGGGCGGACACGGCCAGGACGAACACCGGGATCGAGCTGGCCAGGATGGTGCCGGCCAGCACCACCTTGTCGCCCAGCCGGCCCGGCCGCAGCCCGGCGTACAGCCCGAGCCCGACGCCGACGATGACCTCGATGCCCCAGGCCGTCAGCGCCAGCGTGATGGTGGTGGGCCAGCGCACGGCCATCTTGGCGGCGACCGACTGGCCGGCGAAGTTCTCCCCGAGGTCACCGTGCAGCAGCCCGCCGAGGTAGCGCAGGTACTGCTGGAGCACGGGCTCGTCGAGGTGGTAGCGCACGCGCAGGGCGGCCTGCACGCTGGCGGGCAGCGGCCGGTCACCGCCGAGGGCGGCGATCGGGTCGCCCGGCAGCGCGAACACGGCCAGGTAGATGAGCAGCGTGACGCCGAGGAAGACGACGACCAGCTCGGCGATCCGTCGCAGGGTGTACCGGGTGGCGCTCACGCCTGGACCTCCGTGCGCAGCAGGTGGGAGATGGCCAGGGCGGCGGCGATCTGCACACCGACAAGCCGTTCGATGGGGGCCGGGGCCAGCTCGGTGGCCAGCGCCTCGGCGAGCCAGGCGTCGAACCGGGCGCCGAGCTGCGCGCGTACGGCCCGCAGCGGGTGCGGCCCGACGCCCGCGCCGAGCTCGGCGTCCAGCGCGCGCAGCGCCATCCCGGTGAACCGCAGCCGGAAGGAGTGCACCACCTCGGTGTTGGAGTGCACCTCGGCGACGGTCGCGGGCCGGTCGTTCGCCGGGTCGTCGACCCGGGCGCGTTCGGCGAGCGCGGCCTGCACCATCACGGGGGCGAACGCCTGCGTGGCGCGCAGCAGGGGGGTGCGCCAGGTCAGGTGCGGGCGGGCGGCGTCCAGCGCGTCGGTGAGCACCTGGCCCAGCTCGTCCAGCCGGTCGGCCTTGGTGGCGAGCACCTGCCGGTAGGAGGTGCCGGTCACGGTGCGGTCGTCGCACGCCGGGTGCGTCCAGTAGGGCAGCTCGGCTACCAGGCTGAGGGCGCCGTACCGGTCGGCGTAGGCGGCCGACGAGTCACCGGAGGGCACCTGCGTGGGGTCGATACCGAGGGTGATCAGGTGGTCCACCTCGGCCGCGGCGTCGATCATGGCGAACACCCCGGTGCCCAGCACGGGGGCGAGCGGGCTCTCGGGTTCGCCGTCGTCCAGCGGCAGGCCGAGCGCGGGCGGGATGGCCTGCAGGGCCTCGACCGCACCGGGAAGGTCACGCGTCAGGTAGTAGTAGACGCCGCCGGACTCGCCGTTGTGCAACGAGACCAGCAGGTCCGGGCGCACCTCGTCGATGAGCCGCATGAGCGCCTGGGTCTCGGGCAGCACCCGGTCGAACCAGACGCCGGCGTGGTCCAGCGGGAAGGACCACTCCACCTGCTCGGCCGGGGCCGGGCGGTAGAAGCCGCGGAAGTATGCCGCGCGGTCGGTCGGGGTGGTGAACCACGACTCGTTGAGCCGGGTGCCGTCCGGGTCGATGCAGGGCACGAACCACCAGGTCGCGTCGTGCTCGGCCCGCAGCTGCCGGTCCTGCACGAGCATGGCGGCCAGGTGCTGGACGGTGCGCAGGCCGATCGGCTCGTTGGGGTGCACACCGGCCACGAGCAGCAGCGCGCGCGGTCCGTCGCCGACGGCGTAGGCGTGCAGCGGCTCACCGGTGCGCGAGGAGCCGATCCGCCGGCGGCGCACCAGCGCGGGGTGCGCGGCGAGCAGCTCCTCGAAGAAGACGACCAGCTCGTCGACCGTCGGGAAGGTGGAGGTGGGGGGGACCCGGCGGGCCCGCCCGAGGATGTCCTCGAGCGGGCCCACCGTGCTGGCGGCTGCGGTCATCGAGCTCAGGAACCGTCCGCCATGACGACCTGGGTGAGGGTCGGGTTACCCACCGCGGAGGTCGGCAGGTTCTTCACCCGGTCGGAGACGACGTAGGAGTACGCCTCGTCGAACAGCGGTGCGGCGGGGAACTCCGTGAGGATGCGCTCCTGCACCGCCTTGTACGCAGTGGCTGCCTTGTCGGCGTCCACCTGGGCGTCGGCCGTCGTGAGCAGGCTGGCCACCTGGTCGTCGTACCAGGGGACGCAGTTCTCGCAGCCGCCACCCTTGACGAAGAAGGCGCGCAGGTGGTTCTGCTGGCTGGGGTAGAGGGCGCCCCAGCGGGAGAAGAACGGGCCCGGGGCCTTCTCGTCGAGCCGGGTCTGGTAGAACTCGGCCCAGTCGGTGCTGGCCTGGGCGACGGCGTCGATCCCGAGGTTCTGGCGCAGCTGGTTGGCGATGGCGGTGTAGAAGGCGTCCGCCCCGATACCGCCCGGGTAGTAGACGGTCATGGTGCCGGTGAAGCCACCGGCCTCCGCGAGCAAGGCCTTGGCCTTGTCGGGGTGGAACTCGCACAGCTCGCCGCACAGGCCGACCGGGGTGCCGAGCTCGATGGCGGGGGTGAACGCCGTCGCTGGGCTGTACAGGCCGCCGTAGATCTGGGTGTTGATGGTGTCCCGGTCGATCGCCATCGAGATGGCCTCGCGGACCTTGAGGTCCTGGTACCGCGGGTCGTACAACGGCAGGCCGAGGTAGGCGATGCCGGCGGCCTTGAACGCGTAGAGGCGGTCGCCGAAGTCGGTCTTGGCCTGGATGAGCTTGTCGGCGCCGACGCCGGCGACGTCGAGGTTGCCGGCCTGCACATCGGTGTAGGCGGTCGCGGTGTCGGTGTAGG
>JAHIJU010000214.1 GCA_018898235.1 Actinomycetota bacterium
GGTGGCCTGCGCGGGCGACCTGTACGCCGTGCCCCAGGTCAACCTGCTCGAGCTGGTGGCGCTGGACTCCAGCCGCGGTTCGGGCGGCATCGAGTACGTGCACGCGGCTCCGGTCTACCGGCTGCGCGGCGAGCTGCTCCCGCTGGTCGGGCTGCGTGAGGCGCTCGCGCTGCCGGCCGACGACGAGGGCGTCACCACGGTGATCGCCGTGGTGCAGGCCGACGGGCGCCGGTTCGGGCTGCTGGTCGACCAGGTGCTCAACACCGAGGAGATCGTGGTCAAACCCCTGTCGGCGCGGTTGAAGGCGATCGGCGTCTACGCCGGGGCCACCGTGCTCGGCGACGGGCGCGTGGCGCTCATCCTCGATGTGCAGGCCATCGCCCGCCGGGCGCTGCCGGGTGAGCCGGCCGAGAAGGTCAACGACCTGCTGGCCGCCGCGAACGGTGCGAACGACGAGACGGAGCAGGTGCTCGTGGTCGGCGTCGGCACGAGCCGGCGGGTGGCCATGCCGCTCGCCTCGGTGGCCCGGCTGGAGCATCTGCGCACGGCCGATCTGGAGCTGGTCGGTGGCCGCGAGGTCGTCCAGTACCGCGACACGATCCTGCCGCTCATGCGTCTGGGTCAGCTGCTGGGTGCGATGGGCCAACCGGACGGCGACGAGCTGCTGGTGGTCGTGTACTCGCGGGCCGGCCGCAGCGTCGGGCTCGTGGTGGACGAGATCCTCGACATCGTCGACGACCACGTCTTCGAGCACTCCGATGTGGAGGACTCCGGGTTGCTGGGCTCCACCGTGCTGGGTGGCCGGGTCACCGAGCTGCTCGATGTGCAGGCCGCGATCCTCGCGGTCGACCCGACCTTCTACGACGACCGCGCCGGCCAGGCCGACGTCGACGCCGCGTTCTCTGAGCTGGTGGGAGCAACACGATGAGCCAGTACGTGACCTTCACGCTCGACGGCACCCTGTACGGGGTCGATGTGCTCCGGGTGCAGGAGGCGTTGCGCTCGCACACCCGCACCCGGGTGCCGCTGGCCCCCGAGACGGTGGCCGGTCTGGTCAACCTGCGTGGTCAGGTGGTGCTCACCGTCGACCTGCGCACGCGGCTGTCGTTGGCCGCCCGCGAGGTCGGCGTCGAACCGATGATGGTCGTCGTCCGGGTGGACGACGAGGCCATCAGCCTGCTGGTCGACGAGATCGGCGACGTCGTGGATGCCGACGCCGACACGTTCGCCCCGCCCCCGGACACCCTCGAGGCCGAGATGCGCTCGGTCGTGGTGGGTGCCCACAAGCTCGATGACAGGTTGCTGCTCGTGCTCGATGTCGATCGCGCAGTGGCCTAGACCGGAAGAAGAACGTCGTCATGTCGCAGTCCGTCACCAGCACGCCCGGCGCCCGTCGCCGGACGTTTCTCGACCTTCCGCTCATCACCAAGTTCGGCACGGTGCTCGGTCTGTTCCTCGCCGTGACCCTTGCCCTGACGGTGCTGTCGGTCGTGCGCCTGCTCGGTCTGAGCGCCTCGGCGCACGGGTCGTATGAGCAGAACAGCGTGCCGATGACGAAGCTGCTCACCGCCGAGGCCGACTTCGGCAACCTGCGGGCGAGGATCGCCTCGTTGAGCGAGGTCCCGCCCGATCAGCAGGCGGCCGCGATCACGGACGTCAAGGCGAAGGCCGACACGATCAGCGCCTCGGTCAACGCGTACCTCCCGGGAGCGCGCAGCCAGGCGAACGCGGATGCGATCAAGGCGGGCCTGGCGGCGTACCTGAAGGTGGTGGACGACAAGCTCGTCAGCTATGCGGCGGGAGTGGCGACCACGCCCGAGGCGGCCGATGCGTCGCGTGCGGCCGCGGCCACCCTCAACACGTTGTTCGCGGACGAGACGGCTCTGCAGGCCGAGCAGGCCGCGCAACGTGACGCGGCTGGACGCGCCAGCGCCCGCCAGGCCGTGGTCCTGATGGTGTCCGGGCTGGCGGTTGCGCTGGTGCTGGTGCTCGCCCTCGGGGTGCGCGTGTTCGCGAGCCTGCGGCGCACGGTGGCCGATGTGCAGGTGTCGATCGAGGCCCTGGCGGCCGGGGACCTCACCCGTGACCCGAAGGTCACGACGGCGGACGAGCTGGGACAGATCGCGGCGGGTCTGGGCCGAGCCCAGGCGGCGCTGCGCCAGGTGATCTCGCAGGTGGCGGCGACCACCTCCGCGGTGGCGGATTCGGCGCGGGAGCTGACGTCCTCGAGCAGTGAGGTGGCGTCGGGCGCACAGGGCGCCGCGAACCAGTCGGGTGTGGTGGCTGCTGCTGCTGAGCAGGTGAGCCGGAACATCCAGACGGTGGCTGCGGGCGCTGAGCAGATGGGTTCCTCGATCGGTGAGATCGCTCAGAATGCGTCGCAGGCGGCGAAGGTGGCTGCTCAGGCCACGGATGTGGCGGCGGCGACCAATGAGCAGGTGGCGCGTCTTGGGGTTTCGTCGCAGGAGATCGGTGCGGTGGTCAAGACGATCACGCAGATTGCTGAGCAGACGAATCTGTTGGCGTTGAACGCGACGATCGAGGCTGCTCGTGCCGGTGAGGCCGGGAAGGGTTTCGCGGTGGTGGCTGGTGAGGTCAAGGACCTGGCGCAGGAGACCGCGAAGGCCACGGAGGACATTGCTCGGCGGGTGGAGGCGATTCAGTCCGAGACCGGTGGTGCGGTGGA
>JAHIJU010000215.1 GCA_018898235.1 Actinomycetota bacterium
AGTCGGTCGAGGGCGCGCACTGGACGGGACGCGCCGAGGCCGAGGAGGAGATCGAGCGGTCCCGTCAGCGGGCGATCGACTCCGGGTACCACCAGCACTGAGCCGCCCGGACCGGACTGACCGGCGGCGGGGCCAGGCTCAGATCGCCGACCACCCTCCGTCGCTGGCCAGCACGGCGCCCGTGACGTTCATCGAGTCGTCGGACAGCAGCCAGCAGATCGCGGCCGCCAGGTGCTCGGACGTCGCCACGCCCGGGATGATCCCCATCAGCGGACCGAGACGTTCACCGGCGTACGCCGAGCGGAACGGCGCCTCGATGTTGGTGGCCACCGCCCCGGGCGCCACGACGTTGGCCCGCACTCCCTGGGGTGCGTGGAACACCGAGATCGACCTGGTGTAGCCGATGAGCGCGTGCTTGCTCGTGGTGTAGGCGGCCCCGGCGGCACCGGCCCGCAGCCCGGCCTCGGACGAGACGTTGACGATCGAGCCCACGCCCTTGGCGATCATCAGGGGCAGCACGGCACGGCACAGGCGCATGGGGCCGGTGAGGTTCACGGAGAGCACCCGGTCCCAGGTCTGGTCGTCGACCTCGGACGGCGGCAGGAAGCCGTCCATGATGCCCGCCACGTTGGCCAGCGCGTCGACCTTGCCGCCGACCGCCGTGAGCAGCGCGTCGATGGTGCTCGCCGCGGTGACGTCACCGGTGACGGTCACCAGCCGGTCGCTGCCGTGCGCCGTCGTGAGCTCGTCGAGACGGGCCGCCGACACATCGGTCGCCACCACGTCGGCGCCCTCGGTCAGCAACCGCACCGCCGTGGCGCGGCCGATACCGGAACCTGCACCCGTGACGATGACCGTCCGACCCTCGAACCGGTTCATCTGAGCCTCCTCGATCCCACGATCCCCGACAGGTCGATCCCACTCTCGTCGCGTGGACGCGGGGGTACGAGAGGTGGAGGTCCCAGACCCGGACCGGTGGAGCTCAGGTTCAGGGACGACCGGCGAACGGCATCGTGCCGCCCCAGCGCATCGAGGTCACGCGGACCGGGAAGCCGGGCACCGGCGCCTCGACGATCATCCCGCCACCGATCCACATCGCGACGTGGTAGATGCTGCCGGCGTCGTTGGCGTCGGAGCCCCAGAAGACCAGGTCGCCCGGGCGCAGCTCGGACGTGCTGATCTTGGCGACCCGCCTGTACTGGGCGGCCGAGCTGTGCGGGAGCGAGACACCCTGGGACGCCCACGCCTTCATGGTCAGGCCCGAGCAGTCGAACGCCTCGGGGCCGGCGGCCCCCCACACGTAGGCGGCACCGACCTGCGCCCGGGCCCAGGCCGCGGCGCCTGCCCCGGCTCCGGACGAGCCGGACGACGAGCCACCGGAGGACGAGCCGGACGACGAGGAGCCCGAGGACGAGCCACCGGAGGACGAGCCGGACGACGAGGAACCCGAGGACGGGGACGACGACCCCGAACCCGACGACCCTGTCGACGCGGCGGCCTGACGCGCTGCGGCCTGGCGGGCGGCGGCTTCCTGCGAGGCCCGCTGCGCGGCGGCCTGGGCGGCCGCCTGGCGCTGGGCCTCGATCTGGGCCTGCCGCTGCTGCTCGACCGCGACGCTGGTCGCCCGCGCGGCGGCGAGCTGGACCACGAGCTGCTGGCGCTGGGCGGCGGCCCCGGCGACCTGGGCCGCCGTCTCGGTCTGCAGCTGCTGGGCGGCGGCGAGCGCCTGCGCGGCGGCGTCGCTCGCGGTCTGGGCGTCGGTCGCGGCGGCCGCGGCCCGCTGATCCATGGTGTGGGCCACGAGCTGGGTGGCGCGGTACTGCTGGACCGCCTCGTCGGCCTTGCCCGTGACCTGGTCGAGCTGGCTGGTGCGCTCGGCGACGTCGGAGAACCCGTCGGCGGACAGGAACGACTCGAGCGCCTCGGACGACCCGCCGGTGCGGCTCATCTCGCGGGCCAGTGCCACCAGGGTCCGGCGGGCTCCGGCGGCGGACGTATCGGCGGCGGCGGACTGGTCGGCGGCGCTGCGGGCTGCGGCGGCGGCGTTGTCGGCCGCGTCCTGGGCCTGGGAGTACGCCTCACCCGCCTGCTGGAGCCTGATCTGCGCGGCGTCATCGGCCGCAGAGAGCTGGGCGAGGGTGACTTCCATGGCGGCGACCGAGGAGCTCGCCGACTGGACCGCGGCCTTGGCCTTCGCCACGTCCTGGTCGGTCGGGTTGTCGTTGTCGGCCAGGGCCGGGGCCGAGGCGAGGACGATCGCGGCCGCGGCCGCGACCAGGGCGGTGAGCGAACGACCACCGGCGTGCCGCAGCCCGGCGGGACCGTGCGTGACGGGTCTGGACATCGGGCAGGGCTCCTCTCCGGTCGATCGGGTGGCGGGCGATCTCCCCGATCCCATCGACCTGGGGGGGACGGACCTGAAGCCATCAACCGTCGGGAACGCTACCCACATTTGTCACTTCAGTGAACTCCTGTCACACGTGCACCATGAATCACAGGGATGTCATTTGTCGGCGGCGCCGGGAAAATGCGTCGAAATCCGGCGCTACTCCTCCCGGCCGGACAATCGTGTCTCAACAGGCAAGACGGGGATGTCGAGGCGCGGACGCCCTGCCCTACCCTCTGCTCCATGACCTGCCGAATGTGTCGCTGACCAGCGCACGCTCGGCTGTGCCCGCGGATCGTCCGATCCGCCTCGAGCTCCACGCTCGACCGTGCGCCACACCCCCGCCTCCTGCAGAGGCTGGCTGTCGGCTGCACAGCTCCGTTGCAGGAGGCCCCTCCCCACGCACGGTCTGCACCCGCACCCGTGCCCCGCCTCCCGACCAGGAGTACGCAGATGAGCAACGAGAGCTGGAGCTTCGAGACCCGCCAGATCCACGCGGGTCAGGTGCCGGATCCCACGACCGGCGCCCGCTCCCTTCCGATCTACCAGACGACGTCCTTCGTCTTCGACAACGCCCAGCAGGCCGCCGACCGGTTCGCGCTCAAGGAGCTCGGGCCGATCTACACCCGGATCACCAACCCGACCACCGAGGTCGTGGAGAACCGGATCGCCAGCCTCGAGGGTGGCGTCGGTGCGCTCCTCGTCGCGAGCGGCCAGGCCGCCGAGACGCTCACGATCCTCAACATCGCCGAGGCCGGCGACCACGTGGTCGCGAGCCCGAGCCTGTACGGCGGCACGTACAACCTCCTGCACTACACGCTGCCGAAGCTCGGCATCGAGACCACGTTCGTCACCGACCCGCACGACCCGCAGGCCTGGCGCGACGCCGTCCGCCCGAACACCAAGCTGTTCTACGGCGAGACGATCCCGAACCCGAAGGGCGACGTGCTCGACATCGAGGCCGTCGCAACCGTCGCGCACGAGGTCGGCGTCCCGCTCGTCGTCGACAACACGGTCGCGACCCCGTACCTGGTGAACCCGCTGAAGTGGGGCGCCGACATCGTCGTGCACTCGGCCACCAAGTACCTCGGCGGCCACGGGTCGGCCATCGGCGGCGTCATCGTCGACGGCGGCACGTTCGACTTCGCGCAGAACCCGGAGCGCTACCCCAACTACAACACCCCCGACCCGTCGTACAACGGCCTGGTGTTCGCCCGGGACCTGGGTGTGGGCGGCGCGTTCGGCGTCAACCTGTCCTTCATCCTCAAGGCGCGCGCCCAGCTGCTGCGTGACCTCGGTGCGGCGATCAGCCCGTTCAACGCCTGGTTGATCGCCCAGGGCATCGAGACGCTCTCGCTGCGCGTCGAGCGGCACGTGGAGAACGCGCAGAAGGTCGCCGAATGGCTCGAGGCGCGCGACGACGTCAACTTCGTGCACTACGCCGGGCTCGAGTCCAGCCCGTGGCACGCCAACCAGCTCAAGTACGCCCCCAAGGGCGGCGGTGCGGTGCTCGCGTTCGAGCTCCCCGGTGGCACGCAGGCCGGTCAGGCGTTCGTGTCGGCCCTCGAGCTGCACTCCAACGTCGCGAACATCGGCGACGTCCGCTCCCTCGTGATCCACCCGGCCTCCACCACGCACTCCCAGCTCACCGCGCAGGAGCAGGCCCTGTCCGGGGTCACGCCGGGCCTGGTGCGGCTGGCCGTGGGGGTCGAGCACATCGACGACATCCTCGCCGACCTGGACGCGGGCTTCCGCGCCGCCAAGGAGGCGTGAGCACATGAGCGACGGGACGGGCCGGGTGATCCGGTCCTCGCAGGGCGGGCTCCCAGGCCCGTCCCGTAGCCTCGACCACGTGCCGGACGAGACGTCGATGGAGCTCCCGGTCGTGCGGCGACGCCCCGCGACCCTGGGTGGCCACGCGGCGCCCGCGCACGAGCGGCCGAGCCGCCAGGCCCCACCCGACCGGGCCGCCGTCCCGGTCAGCGCAGCCTGGCGCGAGGGCGACGCCGTCGGACGTCGGCAGTTCGTCGAGCTCGCCACGATGGAGCTCGAATCGGGCGAACGGCTGCCGTCGGCCCGCCTCGCGTACGAGACGTGGGGCACGCCGAACGCCGACCGCAGCAACGCGGTCCTGGTGCTGCACGCGCTCACCGGCGACTCGCACGTCACCGGTCCCGTCGAACCGGGCCACCCCACCGCCGGCTGGTGGGACCAGCTCGTCGGACCGGGTGCGGCGATCGACACCGACCGGTACTTCGTCGTCGCCGCCAACGTGCTCGGCGGGTGTCAGGGGTCGACGGGCCCCGCCTCGACCGCACCCGACGGGCGCCCCTGGGGTGCGCGGTTCCCGCTGCTCACCGTGCGCGACCAGGTCGACGCCGAGCTCAAGCTCGCCGACCACCTGGGGATCGGCCGCTTCGCGCTGGTCATCGGGGCCTCGATGGGCGGCCAGCGCGCCCTGGAGTGGGCCGCGACCGCTCCCGACCGGGTGGACCGGGTGGCCGCGATCGCGACCTGCGCCGCCACCTCGGGTGACCAGATCGCCTCGTTCCACACCCAGCTCGCCGCGATCACGGCCGACCCGGCGTACGCCGACGGCGACTACTACGACGCGCCCGACGGCCAGGGCCCGCACCGTGGCCTCGGCCTGGCCCGGCAGATCGCCCACCAGACCTACCGTTCGGCCGATGAGCTGG
>JAHIJU010000216.1 GCA_018898235.1 Actinomycetota bacterium
CGGCCTGGTCGAGATGGATCTGGCCGAGACGACCCTGGCCGAGACGACGGACGGGGCCCGGCTGGTGACCGATGTCCGGCGGCTGGGCGAGATGGTCGATGGCGTCAAGCAGAGCCTGCGGGTCCAGATGCTGGGCCTGCGCGCCGATGCCGAGCTCGCGACGGGCTCCCTGGCGGTCCGGGTGCACGAGCAGGTCGAGGCGTTCCGGCAGCAGATGGGTCTGCCGGTGACGATGGACTGCGGTGCGTGCGGTGAGGCGGGTGGGGTGCCGCCGTTCGTCGCGGCCCAGCTGGTGCGGGTGCTGCAGGAGGGGCTGGCGAACGTGCGGCTGCACGCGCGGGCGTCGAACGTCGCAGTGCGGTTGTCGCCCAGCACGGCGGGCATCCGCCTGGAGATCGAGGACGACGGTGTCGGGTTCGACGAGAGCGCCGTCCCGGCGTCCCGGATCGGGTTGCGGATCATGGCGGAGCGGCTCGCGCAGGTGGACGGGGTGCTCAGGTTCGAGGCGGTGGACGGCGGGGGCACCCGGGTGGTGGCCGAGGCCCCGTTGCGGGCCCGGGACACCGGTGGTGTCGAGGTCGAGGCGGTGCTGCGACGTGGCTGAGCAGCCGGCGGGGGTGCTCGTCGTCGACGACCACGGGCTGGTCCGGGACGGCCTGGTCGCGCTGATCGGGCGCTGGCCCGAGTTCACGGTGGTCGGGTGCGCCGCGGACGGTGAGCGGGGGGTGGCGATGGCGGGGCTGCTGCGCCCGGACCTGGTGCTCATGGACGTCCGGATGGACGGGATCGGCGGGGTGGAGGCGACCCGTCGGATCACGGCGGCCGACCCGGAGGTACGGGTCGCCATGCTCACGGCCTCGCGGTTGGGCGATGACGTGTTCCAGGCGCTGCGTTCGGGCGCGCACGGGTATCTGAGCAAGGACGAACCGGCCGAGGGGCTGCATGCGGCGCTCGCCGGGCTGATGCGCGGTGAGACGGCGCTGTCATCGACCATCGCGGCGAAGGTGCTGGACGAGTTCGCCCCGTCGGGCAGGTCGGCGGCCGCCTCGCCGGAGCGGTTGACCCAGCGCGAACGGCAGGTGCTGCGGCTGCTGGTCGACGGGCTGTCGAACGAGGAGATCGGCCGGATCCTCTACCTGTCCGAGGCGACGGTGAAGAAGCACCTCGGCTCGATCATGACCAAGCTGCACATGAAGAACCGGGTCCAGGTCGCGGTGTACGGGCTCCGGCAGGGGATCGTCGAGTAGACCTTCGTCTACCACGGTCGACCCGAAGGGCGCTGTTGGGCGCCACCCTGCGTGAACTTGACTCGTCCTTGGCGGTGGCAGGAAGTCCGCCGTGGTTGCACCGCTGCGGTGCCGGACGAGAGGACTTCGATGACGACGGTCGTCGTGCACACGTGGGCGAGGGACCCGGGCAACGCCCTGGTCCGCCCCGACGGAACGGTCGAGTGGCGTTCTACCAAGCTGGTGCCGGGGGAGGACGACCCGGCCGCGGTGTCCGTCGCCCTCGGCATCGCCTCTGCGCGCGATGACGAGCTGGTGGCGGTCACCTTCGGGGACGCCGACCCGAGCTGGGCGCTGGCCCGCGGTGCGGCCCGGTCGGTGGTCGTCGCCGATGCGTCGGTCGACGAGGACGAGGCCGGCGTGGCCGCGCTGGTGGCGGCAACGGTGCGTTCGGTCGACGGCGTGGACGTCGTGGTGATCGGTGACAGCGAGTCGCACCCGGGTGTGGCCGGCACGGTGGCCGGTCTGCTCGGGTGGCCGGTGGTCCTCGGGGCCTCGACGGCCCGGTGGGGCGATGACGGTCTGGAGGTGGCCCGTCGGGTCGCCGAGGGGGTGCAGACGCTGGCGGTGGCCGTACCGGCGGTGGTCGCGGTCCGTGCCGACCAGGCGGAGTCCCGCGCACCCGGCATGAAGGAGCAGCTGGCGGCGCGCAAACGCCCGGTGCAGCGGGTCTCGGTGGCCGATCTCGAGGTGCCGGCGACCGTGGCGGCGACCCTGGACAGCACCCGGCTGCCGGCCACCCAGGGCGCGCGCCTGTTCGACGGTTCGCCGCAGGAGGCGGCGCGCGCCCTGGTCGGTGCGCTGCGCAGCGAAGGAGCGGTGCGATGAGCGCGTGGGTGGTCCTGACCCGTCCCGAGGGTGCGGCCGCGGCCGTGCGGGCGGCGGCCGCGGGCGGTGCGGTGACCGTGCTGGCCGTCGGGCCGCGTGAGCTGGCCGATGCGGTCGCGTCGGCCGGCGCGGACGAGGTGCTGTGGCTGGAGCCGCAGCCGGGGTTCGCGATCGAGTCCTGCGCCCCGCAGGTCGCCGACCTGGTGGCTGCGGACAGTCCCCAGCTGGTGGTCGGCGGGGTTGAGCCGCAGGTCCGGGCCCTGCTCGGTGCGGTGGCCGCGCGGCTGGGCGCGGCCGTGCTGAGCGAGGTGAGCACGGTCCGCGCCGACGGGATGTCGTTCGTCCTGGAGCGGGCCGGTCTGGGCGGCGCCGTCGTCCAGGGTGTGCGCACCGTGGGCCCCGTCGTCGCGCTGCTCGCAGCGGACGAGGACGAACCGGTGGACGGGACCGCGGTCGGGGTGCGGGCGGCCGAGGCGGGGGCGACGGCGCCGGTCCGGGTGGTGCGGACGCAGGCTGCCGCGACGGCCGACGGTCTGGGGACGGCGCTCACCGTCGTCTCCGTGGGTCGCGGGCTGCGTTCCCGGGACGACCTGGCGATGGTCGAGCAGCTCGCGGCGGCGCTCGACGCGCAGATCGGGTGCTCGATGCCCGTCGCCGACGATCTGGGCTGGGTGCCCAAGGACCACTACGTCGGGCGGTCGGGGCAGCAGATCGGCCCCCGGCTGTACCTGGCGCTGGGCATCTCGGGCGCCCCGCAGCACCTGGAGGGGATCCGCAGGGCGAAGGTCGTCGTCGCTGTCAACAGCGACCCCGCGGCGCCCATCTTCCGCAGGGCGGACTACGGCGTGGTCGGTGACCTGTACGAGGTGGTCCCCGCCCTGCTCGACGCCCTGGGGCACTGAACCGGCCGTCCGCGCACCTGCGGCCGCACACCGGGCCCGTTCGTGGACCCGGCAGCACGCATCGCATCACCCACGCATCACATCGAGAGGAATGTACCCATGGCTGAACAGTTCGACGTCTCCTACGACATGGTGGTCGTCGGCGGCGGCGGTTCAGGTCTGTCCTGCGCGGTCCAGGCCGCCAAGGACGGTCTGACGGTCGCGGTGCTGGAGAAGAAGCCCGAGCTGGGCGGCAACACCGCCTTCGCCGAGGGCCACGCGTCGTTCGAGTCCGTCGAGCAGGCCAAACGCGGCATCACGGTCACCAAGGACCAGGGGTACCGCGCCCTGCTGGACTACTCGCACTGGAACGCCAAGCCCGCGCTGGTGGCCCGGTACGTCGAGAACGCCGACCAGACGGTGCTCAAGATGATCGAGGAGGGCGTCGTCTATCACGACGTCCTCGTGATGGAGTCCGACGACGGTCTGCCGACCTGGCACATCCCCGAGGGGGAGATGTCGGGGCTGCTCGCCGTGCTCAAGGGCTCGATCCAGCGGCTCGGGGTCGAGGTGTTCCTGGAGACCCGCGCGACCTCGCTCATCACGTCGGACTCGGGTGCTGTCATCGGCGTCGTGGCCACCGACAAGGACGGCGAGCAGGTGCGCATCGGCGCGGGTGCGGTGGCCCTGGCCGGCGGCGGGTTCGGCTCGAACGCCGAGCTGCTGGCCAAGTACACCTCGTACAGCCACCCGGAGAAGATCTTCCCGTTCGGCAGCGACTGCGCCACCGGCGACGGTCTGCTCATGGCCGAGGCCGTCGGCGGGCACCCGTTCCGCAAGATCGGCACCGCGCTGCTCGGCCCGCTCATGCGCGGCAAGACGATCATCTCGCACACCAACTGCGCCGGTCTGCAGCCGTACTACTGGGCCGACGCGCAGGGCCGCCGGTTCTGCAACGAGATCGTGGCGCTCAACTTCGGGCACGCAGGCCAGACCATCGCCCAGCAGCCCGCGGGCTACACCTGGACGATCATCGACCAGGCCACCGTGCGGCACCTGGTCGAGGAGCGCTGCGAGATCGGCATGGGGATCTACATCGTCGCCGGTCAGAAGCTCGACACCCTGCCGGCCGAGCTGGAGGCCGATGTGGCCGCCGGGCTCACCGCGTTCAAGGGCGAGACGCTCGAGGAGCTGGCCGCCGCGATCGGGGTGGACCCGGTCGGGTTCGTCGGCGACATCGCGGAGTACAACCAGGCCTGCGCCACCGGCAAGGACACCAAGTTCGTCAAGCAGGAGCACCTGCGGCCGATCGCCGAGGGCCCGTTCTACGCCCTCAAGATGGAGGCCGGGATCCTGGTGACCACCGGCGGCATCGACATCGACGAGTACATGCGCGTCATCGACGCCAAGGGCGACCCGATCGTCGGCCTGTACGCGGTCGGCTGCGAGGCCGGTGGCCTGTACGGCGAGTCGTACTGCATGACGGTCAACGGCGCGTCGGCCGGGTTCGCGCTGACGTCGGGCTGGCTGGCCGCGGACCACGCGGCCGAGCTCGTCAAGGCCGGGCAGAGCGCCTGAGCCCTCGGCTCGTACCGAACGAGGTGACGGCCGGACCGGTGCAGACCGGTCCGGCCGTCACCGATGTCCCGAAGGAGGGTCTGTGGACGAGGACGACGTCTTCGACGTGGTGGTGGTGGGCGCAGGTGTGGCCGGGTGCGTAGCGGCCTACCAGCTGGCGGCCGCCGGCCGGTCGGTGGTGCTGGTGGACCGGGGGGTGACGCCCGGTTCGAAGAACCTGTCCGGCGGGGTGTTCTACTGCCGGGTGATGGAGCAGGTGTTCCCGGGGTTCGTGGAGCAGGCACCGGTGGAGCGGCGGATCACCCGCAACGTCGTGTCGTTCCTCAATGAGACCTCGGCGGTGAACGTCGACTACTGGGACACGCGGCTGGGTCAGCCGGTCAACGCGGTCTCGGTGCTGCGCGCCAAGCTCGACGCCTGGTTGGCCGAGCGGTGCGAGGAGGCCGGGGTCTTCGTCATGCCCGGGGTGCGGGTCGACTCCCTGCTGCTCGACGGCGACCAGGTGGTCGGCGTCAAGGCCGGGGACGACGAGCTGCGGGCCAGGGTGGTGATCGCGGCCGACGGGGTCAACTCCTTCCTTGCCCGGTCGATCGGCATGCGCGCCGCCGAGCCGACCAAGCACCTGGCGCTCGGTGTGAAGTCCGTCATCGGGCTGCCGCGCCAGGTCATCGAGGACAGGTTCCACGTCACCGGCGACGAAGGTGTGGCCTACGCCGTCGTCGGTGCGGCGACCCAGGGCGTGGCCGGCGGCGGGTTCTGCTACACGAACACCGAGTCGGTCTCGATCGGCGTGGTCATGCGCCTGGACGACCTGGTCTCCCGCGGGGTGTCCTCGTCCGACGTGCACGACCAGTTCCTCGCCCACCCGGCGATGGCACGGTTGATCGACGGGGGAGAGCTGCTGGAGTACGGCGCGCACCTGACCATCGAGGACGGGCCGGCCATGGTGCGTCAGGAGCTGGTGCGGCCCGGGCTGGTGCTCGTCGGCGACGCGGGCGGGTTCACGCTCAACACCGGGATGACGATCCGCGGGATGGACCTGGCGGCCGGGTCTGCCATCGCCGCCGCGCGGGCCGTCGACGCCGCGCTGACCGCTGAGGACGTCTCGGCCGAGGGGCTGGGCCGGTACCGCACCGAGCTCGCGGCCTCGTTCGTCGGCGCTGACATGGCGACCTACGCCAAGGCCCCCGCGTTCCTGGAGCGCCCGCAGATGTACGGGCAGGTCGGCGAGCTGGTGGCCGACGTCATGCACGGCGTCTTCGACCTGGACACCACGGCGCGCAAGCACCTGGTGCCCACCGCGCGCGCCGCGCTCAAGGACTCACCGCTGACCCTGCGGACACTGGCCGGCCTCGCCGTCGGCGGGATGAGAGGACTGTGATGGTCACGCTGGGATCGGTCCCGGAGCGCCTCGCGCGCAACCACTACGAGCTCGACGAGGGCGAGTCGCACATCGAGGTCGACCAGGACGCCGTGCGCCGCACCGGGTCCGGGCCGCTGCTGGTCGCGATCTGCTCCGCGCACGTCTACCGGCTCGAAGCCGACGGCTCCGTCGGCGTGGAGTACGCGGCCTGCCTGGAGTGCGGCACCTGTCTTGCTGTCGCGCCTCCCG
>JAHIJU010000217.1 GCA_018898235.1 Actinomycetota bacterium
ACGCCGCGCGACGGCGCACCGCATGGTCCGGGCTGCTGGCATTCGGACCGTCGGCCATCGCTGTCGGGCCCAGTGCACTCGCGCTGCTCGGCGTTCAGGGCCTGCCGCGCTCCTTCCCCGCGCAGGTCGCGTTGCCCGGAGGCAGCCATTCGCGCGGTCGCAACGGGTTGCGTCTCCGTTGCTTCGACGCAGGGATGCCGCTCGTGCGCTATCGGGGTCGACATCTCGCGGACCCGCACTGGGCGCTGGCTCAGGCGGTCTGCGAGCTCGACCGCCGTCATGGGATCGCGATACTCGACAGCGCGCTCCAGCTGGGCCTCGTGGAGACCCTCCACCAGGTGCGGCGCATCGTGGCCGGTAGGCGCGACGCCGCACGCACGCGCACGTGGTGGGGACTGGTGGACGGCCGGGCAGAGTCTCCGCTGGAGACCGAGGCCCGGCTTCAGTGCCACGATGCCGGGATGGGTCCGGACGACCTCCAGGTGCTCGTGCACGACGACTCCGGACGGGTCCTGGCGCGCGGCGATCTCGGCTGGCGTTTGCCGAACGGACGTTGGCTGCTGGTCGAGATCGACGGCGCGCGGCCGCATACGCAGCCTGCGGCCCTCTACACAGACCGGCGACGCCAGAACGCGATCATCTCGACGGGTCGGTTCGACGTGCTGCGTTTCACGGCCCGAGACCTCGTCAATCACCAGGTCGTCCCGACGATTCAGAGCTTCCTCTCCCGACCCCTCGGCCCTCCGCCGGGCCGAACCGGAGGTTGAGGATGGTCCCGACGCCGCGATCCACCGCAAACACCGGTTCGGCACAGCCCCGACCCCTCCGGTCGACGCCCCGAGCCCCCGGCCGAGTAGGCCCAGCCACCAACCGGAGGTTGCGGTCGATCCCGGCACTACGACCCTCGGCAACCACCGATTCGACGGTTCCGTGGGGTCGTCGGGTGGCCGGGCCGCCGGGTGAACGATCCTGCCCGATGTGGCAGACCTAGCGCACCGGGACCGCACCAGGCGGCCGGCACCAGGCTTCCAGGCCCAGGGCGGCACCGCCCCGCTCAGCGGCGCTTGATGAGCGACACGTCGCGCACGGCACCGCGGTCGGCCGAGGTCGCCATCGCTGCGTACGCCTGCAGCGCGGGCGAGACGTAGCGGTCGCGGTCGACGGGCTGCCACGGGTTCTCCGAGGCCTCCATCTTCGCCCGGCGCGCGGCCAGCACCTCGTCGCTCACGTTGAGCCGGATCAGCCGGGTCTGCACGTCGATCTCGATCTCGTCGTCGTCCTCGACCAGGCCGATGGTGCCGCCGGCCGCGGCCTCGGGTGACACGTGTCCGACCGAGATGCCGGACGAGCCGCCCGAGAACCGGCCGTCGGTGATGAGCGCGCAGACCTTGCCCAGCCCGCGGCCCTTGATGAACGACGTCGGGTAGAGCATCTCCTGCATGCCCGGACCGCCGGCCGGGCCCTCGTAGCGCACGACGACGACGTGCCCGGGCTTGACCTGCTTGGTGAGGATCTTCTCGACAGCCTGCTCCTGCGACTCGCAGACCAGGGCGCGGCCCACGAAGTGGAACAGCTCGGGCTCGATCCCTGCGGTCTTGATGACGGCGCCGTCGCCGGCCAGGTTGCCCCGCAGCACGGCGAGCCCGCCCTCGACCGTGTAGGCGTGCGCCACATCGCGGATGCAGCCGTTGGTCGCGTCGGTGTCCAGCGACTCCCACCGGTTCGACGTCGAGAACGCCTTCGTCGTGCGCACTCCCCCGGGCGCGGCGTGGAACAGCTCGACGGCCTGCTCGGTGGGCGCACCTCCGCGCACGTCCCAGGCGTCCAGCCAGGCACGCAGGGTCGGGGTGTGCACGCTCGTCACGTCGTGGTCCAGCAGCCCGCCGCGGTCCAGCTCACCGAGCAGGGCCGGGATGCCACCGGCGCGGTGCACGTCCTCCATGTGGAAGTCCGGGTGGTTGGGGGCGACCTTCGACAGGCAGGGCACCCGACGGCTGATCGCGTCGATGTCGGCGAGCGTGAACTCGACCTCGGCCTCCTGCGCGGCGGCCAGGATGTGCAGCACCGTGTTGGTGGACCCGCCCATCGCCACGTCGAGCGTCATGGCGTTGCTGAACGCGGCGCGGGTCACGATGCCGCGAGGGGCGGCCGTGTCGTCCTCGTCCTCGTAGTACCGCCGGGCCAGGTCGACGATGGTGCGCCCGGCCGCCAGGAACAGCTCACGCCGGGCGGTGTGGGTGGCCAGCGTCGACCCGTTGCCCGGCAGCGACAGGCCGAGCGCCTCGGTGAGGCAGTTCATCGAGTTGGCCGTGAACATGCCCGAGCACGAACCGCACGTCGGGCAGGCGTTCT
>JAHIJU010000218.1 GCA_018898235.1 Actinomycetota bacterium
CTCGGTCCACACCTGGGCGAGCACCATGACCACCAGCACGAGGCCGCCGAGCACCGCCAGCGTGGGCACGAGCGCGCCACGGCGCCGCCGCCCCGCCGGTCGGGGTGCCGGTGCGGGGCGTGATCCTGCGGGGAACGTCACGGTGGTCGAGTCCTCGTCGTCGGTGCTCAGGGGCCACCTTGCGCAACGGCCAGGTGGCGCACCAGGTTCCCACATCGTGCCAACATGAACCTGTGCACGCGCCCGTCGACCCTGCCCGCCCGGGGCCCGCAACACCTGCTCACGCCCTCGCCGATGCCGTGCGCGAGGTGGAGCGGCACGTGGCCGGCGCCGGCTGGGACGCACCTGTCCGGGTCTTCGCCCTGGTCCGCACCGCGGCGGCTCTCGAGGCCGAGCCCGGGCTGGCCGACCAGCTCGACCACGCGGTGCTCGAAGGAGCCCGTCACCAGCCGTGGCACCTGACCTCGGTCGAGCAGGAGGGCCTGCCGGCGGCCGGCGATCTGGAGCAGCTGCTCGGCTCGTTGGCGTGGCCGCCCACGGTCGACGGGGTCGCCGTGACCGTCGAACGCGTCGTGCTGCCGCCGAGCGCCGAGGAGGGGCTGCCGGCCGACCCGGTGGCCGCTCAGGCAGCGCTGCTCGCCCACCCCGACCGGCAGGACGTCCGGATGGCCGTGGGCGTGCTGCGCGACGGACCGGCGTGGTGCGTGGTGCGCACGCGCGCCAACGACGCCGACGACCAGCTGCTGCAGGCCGCCGACCTCGTCCCCGGTCTGGTCGGCGCCCTGCACGCCACCCTGGCCTGAGCGGGACGGGTCTGCCGGACCGCGGTCAGCTCGACGCCGTGCAGGTGGGCAGCGAGCCGCCATCACCGGCGCCGATGGCCACCACGGCCTCCCGGGCCTCGTGCAACGTGCTCACCGCCACCACCCGCAGCCCGTCGGGCACGTGACCCACCACCTCCGCGCAGTTGCCGGACGGGGCCAGGAACCACGTCGCACCGTCCCGGCCGGCGCCCGCCAGCTTCTGCCGGATGCCCCCGATCTCGCCCACGGCACCCGTGACGTCGATCGTCCCGGTGCCCGCGATCACCTGGCCGTTCGCCTCGTCCTGCGGGGTCATCCGGTCGATGATGCCGAGCGCGAACATGGTGCCGGCGCTCGGGCCGCCGATCCCGTCGATGCTGATCTTCACGTCGACGGGCGGGTCGAACGTCGGGTCGATGTAGACGCCGATGAGCGCGCCGCCGTCCGGGCGGGTCCCCGTCACCACGGGCACCTCGACGGGCGCCCCGTCGCGCTGCACGCTGACGGTGATGGTCGACCCGGGCGTCACCCCCGCGAGCACGCTCACCAGCCTCGCGTAGTCCGGCAGCGCGGTGCCGTTGATCGCCGTGATCACATCGCCCTTCGCGAGCACGCCGGTCGCGCCCGTGCCGTCCTGCACCCCGGCGACCGTGAGCGTGGCCGGCACCTCGTACCCGAGCTCGGTGAGCGCGGCCACCGTCGCGTTCTCCTGCGAGGAGACCATCTGCGCGGCGTTGGTCTGCTCGACCTGCTCCTGCGTCTGCCCGCTCTCCTGGCTGGTGTCCGACGGCCGCACGACGGCCCACCGCGAGAGCCAGCCGGCCACCACCTCCGGCGCCAGCGCCGGGTAGCCGGGCGAACCGACCTCGGAGACGGTGGTCAGGCGCAGCTCACCGGTCGAGTCGTAGGTCGTGGCCCCGGAGATCGAGATGAGCGGGGTGCCGTCCTGCTCGCCGAGCACGTTCTTCGTCGGGCCGGGTGAGTCGACCACGTACGGGGCGGGCAGCACCGCCAGCACGGCCGCGAGCAGGGCCGACACCAGCAGCGACGCGGACAGGGTGATCGACCGCGGGCTGTACCGCACCGCCGGTGCGCCCTCCGGCTCCGGGAACGGCGGCACCGGTTCCGTCGGTGGGACGACGAACGGGTTCGGCTCGGACACCCGGGCATCATGCACCACCGACCTGACACGCGACCGCTCCCGACCCGGGCCGTCCACGCGGGCGGTGCGCGCACCCGCTGCGCCCTCAGCGAACCCCCTGCTCGCGGTCGGCCCACGCCCAGCCCCACTGGCTACCGTGGACCGAGGACGACCCCCACGCCCGCAGGAGCGACCATGACCGCCCAACCCCCCGCCGACGGGACCTCCCAGCCCTGGGAGCAGTTCCTCCGTCAGCTCCTCGGCCCCGCGGCCGACGACGCGATCGAGCAGCTGCGCGCCTCGGGAGTCGACCCGTCGGCGATCGCCGGCGCCTCCGGGCTGCCCACCGACCCGGCCACCATGGCGGCCGTGTTCGCCCAGGTCAACCGCCTCATGGCGGAGTCGGGCGACGAACCCGTCAACTGGCCCGTGGCGCACGACCTGGCCCGTCAGACGGCCGCCACCGGCGGCGACCCGACGCCGACCGCCGAGCAGGTGCGCGCCACCGTCGAGGCGCTCGCGGTGGCCGAGCTGTGGCTCGACGCCGCGACCGACCTGCCGCCGGCCGCCGGTCAGCGTCGGGCGTGGAGCCGGGCCGAATGGGTCGAGGCGACGCTGCCGGCCTGGCGCACGCTCACCGAACCGGTCGCCACCTCGATGTCCACCGCGCTCGGCGACCTGCTCGCCGGACAGCTCCCGGAGGAGGTCGGCGTCGACACCACCTCGATGGTCCGTCGGCTCGGTTCGGCGGTCTTCGGCCTGCAGGTCGGCCAGGCCGCCGGCACGCTCGCCCGGGACGCCTTCGGCACCACCGACCTCGGCCTCCCCCTGCTGGAGCACACCGTCCCCGCCCTGGTCCCGGCCAACGTGGAGGCCTTCGCCGACGGGTTGGACGCGCCTGCGTCCGAGGTGCAGCTGTTCCTGGCATTGCGCGAGGCCGCCGCCGCCCGGCTGTTCGCCGGGGTCCCCTGGGTGCGCGGCTGGCTGACGGCCGCCGTCGAGGCCTACGCCCGCGGCATCACCATCGACCCCGAGCAGCTCGAGGAGGCGGTCCGCGAGGTCGACCTCAACGACCCCGGCGCCCTGCAGGAGGCACTGTCGGGCGGGGTCTTCGCCCCGCACACGACGCCCGCCCAGCAGGCGGCCCTGCTGCGCCTGGAGACCGGGCTCGCACTGGTCGAGGGCTGGGTCGACGAGGTGAGCGCCGCCGCTGCCGCCCC
>JAHIJU010000219.1 GCA_018898235.1 Actinomycetota bacterium
CGTCGACCGCCTGCGCGACCTGGTCGAGGGTGTCGCACTCCACCTCGCAGAACACGTCCGGGTACCGCGCGCGCACCGCGCGGATCGCCGGGACGACACCGCCGGCGGCCAGCACGTGGTTGTCCTTGATGAGCGCCTGGTCGCCGAGACCGAGCCGGTGGTTGGTCCCGCCCCCGGCCAGGACGGCGTGCTTCTGCGCCGCACGCAGGCCGGGCGCCGTCTTGCGGGTGTCCCGGATCTGCGCGCCCGTCCCGGCGACGGCGTCCACCCAGCGTGCGGTGAGCGTCGCGACCCCGGACAGCAGGGTGAGCATGTTGAGCGCGCTGCGCTCGGCGGTGAGCAGACGTGCGACCGGGCCGTGCACGACCATGAGCACCTCGCCCGGCTCGATCCGCTGCCCGTCGTGGGCGAGCACCTCGACCGACCCGGCACCCTCGAGAAGCCGGGTGAACACCGCCCCACCGGCGGGCAGACCGGCGACGACGCCGCCGGCGCGCGCGACCACCCGACCGGTGCCGACCAGATCGGCCGGAACGGTGGCCAGCGTGGTGACGTCGGGCCCCGCCACCAGGTCTTCGGCGAGCGCGAGGTCGGCCAGCCGTTCGGCGAGGCCGGTCGGGAACACGGGCGCGTGGCTCACCTCGCACCTCCTGCGCCGACGGCGACCATCCGTTGGTCCAGGCCGGCCACCGGGACCGAGGTCGTGGCCACCGTGGTGTCGATGTGTGCACGCCACGCGTCGTCCGGCCCGTCCGCATCCGTGCGCCGGTGGCAGCCGCGGCTCTCCGTTCGGCGCACCGCGGCGTCGACGAGCACCGTCGACAGCGCGTGCAGGTTGGTGGCCTCCCAGGCTGCCCGACCGGGCAGCGCGTGTCCGGTGGCCGGACCGGTCGAGGCGAGCAGCCCGGCCAGCACCTCCAACCCGTCCGGGTCGCGCAGCACCCCGGCGTCGGCCACCATCTCGCGGGCCAGCACGGGTCGCACGCCGGGGTCGACCCCGGCCGCCGGTGCGTACGCCCCGGTGCGGGGGCGGCGGGCCGGCAGGTCCTCGCGCAGCAGCACCGCCAGGTTCGACCCGGCGACCAGGCCCTCGAGCAGGGAGTTCGAGGCCAGCCGGTTCGCGCCGTGCACTCCGGTGCAGGCGACCTCGCCGACCGCGAACAGGCCCGGCAGGCTCGTCACACCGTCCAGGTCGGCGGCGACCCCGCCGCAGCTGTAGTGCGCGGCGGGGCGCACCGGGATCGGCATCGTCACGGGGTCGACCCCGGCCGCCCGGCAGCCCGCCAGGACGGTCGGGAACCGGGCGGTGAGCACCTGCTCGCCGAGCGCGCGGGCGTCCAGGTAGAGGTGGTCGACGCCGAGCTCGGCCATCCGGGCGGTCTCGGTGGCCGCGACCACATCGCGCGGGGCCAGGTCCGCGAGCGGATGGACGCCCGCCATCACCCGGTTCCCCGCTGCGTCGACGAGCACAGCCCCCTCCCCGCGCACCGCCTCGGAGACCAGCAGCGTCTGACCGACCGTCCGGCCGCCCGGTGCGGCGAACACCGTCGGGTGGAACTGCAGGAACTCCACGTCGCGCAGCACGGCACCGGCCCGCAGCGCCGCGGCCATCCCGTCGCCGGTCACGACCGGAGGCGTCGTGGTGCTGGAGAAGACGTGGCCCAGGCCGCCGGTGGCCAGCACCGTGGCGCGGGCCTCGACCCGGCCGATCGAGCGCACCCCGCCGCGGGCGTCGAGCAGGGCCACGGTCGCACCGGTCACCGCACCGTCCGCGGCCCGGTCCAGGTCGAGCAGGAAGGCGTGCTCCAGCACCGTCGCCCCGGTGACCTCGGTCTGCAGCGCGCGCTGGACCTCTGCGCCCGTGGCGTCACCGCCGGCGTGCACGATCCGGGCGCGCGAGTGGCCGCCCTCGCGGGTCTGCGCCGGCGCGCCGTCGGGCCCTGCATCGAACCGGGCACCGCGCGCGGCCAGCTGCTCGACGGCGGCCCGGCCCTGCGCGGCGAGGCGGCGCACGGCCGCGGGCTCGCACAGGCCTGCGCCGGCGACCAGCGTGTCGCGCACGTGCAGCTCGACGTCGTCGGCGTCGGCGGTGGCCCGCGCGATCCCGCCCTGGGCCCAGCGGGTGCTGCCCGCGTCGAGCGCACCCTTGGTCACCAGGTGCACGGCCAGTCCCGAGCTGGCCAGCCCGGCGACCACCGTCAGACCCGCGACACCCGAGCCCACGACGAGCACATCGGTGCGCACCGTCCAGGTCGGCTCGGGGGCGGCCAGCCGACCGGCGACCAGGCTGACGGCCAGCGGGTCGGCCGCGCGGGCCCGGTCCAGCGTCGGGGCGCTCACCGGGCCACCGCCGGGGACGAGCCGAGCGCGATCATCCGCTCCACCGCGCCCCGGGCGCGCTCGGCGATGTCCGGGTCGACCTGCACCTCGTCGCGGCCGAACCGCAGCGAGTCGAGCAGCCGGGCCGGGGTGATCATCTTCATGTACGGGCAGACGGCCGCGCGGCTCACGGCCTCGAACTGCACGCCGGGGTTCGCCTTGCGCAGCTGGTGCAGCATGCCGACCTCGGTGGCGACGAGCACCTTCGTCGCACCCGTCCGACGGGCCTCGTCGAGCATGCCGCCGGTCGAGACGATGCGGACGCGCTCGGCCGGGATCTCACCGGCGGCCGCCATCGACAGCGCGGCCGTCGCGCACGAGCACTCCGGGTGCACCAGGACGTCGGCGCCCGGGTCGGCCGCGATCGCCCCGCGCAGCAGGTCGCCGCCGATGCCCTCGTGCACGTGGCACTGGCCCTGCCAGATCCACAGGTCGCGGCCGGTGACCCGGCGCACGTGCTCGCCGAGGTGGCGGTCGGGCAGGAAGAGGATCTGCCGGTCGGCCGGGATGGAGCGCACGACATCCGCGGCGTTCGAGGAGGTGCAGCACACATCGGACTCGGCCTTCACCGCGGCGCTGGTGTTGACGTAGGCGACGACGGCGGCGCCCGGGTGCTCGGCCTTCCACTCGCGCAGCTGGTCGGCGGTGATGGTGTCGGCCAGCGAGCAGCCGGCGCGGGCGTCGGGGATGAGCACGCGCTTGTCGGGGCTCAGGATCTTGGCGGTCTCGGCCATGAAGTGCACACCGCAGAACACGATCTCGGCGTTCGGCACGCGCGCGGCGATGCGCGACAGGGCCAGGGAGTCGCCCACGTGGTCGGCCACGTCCTGGATCTCGGGGAGCTCGTAGTTGTGCGCCAGGATCACCGCGTCGCGCTCGGCGGCCAGCGCCCGGACCTGCTCCGCCCAGTCGGCCGGGAGGTCGTCGTCCCGCGTGGGCGCGGCGTCGTGCCCCGTGGGCACGGCGTCGTGCTGCGTGATGGTGCTGGTCATCGCGTCCTCCAGGGCGGTGGGGGCTCCCGGCAGGTCGTGACCTGCTCGGCTCTCGTCCTGCTGCTTCGTCGTGCCGGCGTGGCTCGTCCGTCGTCCTGCGGTCGGGCGCCGGACACCGTGCGGCGCGGAGCCCGCCGGGTGCCCTGGTTTTCGACTGCTGGTCGATAACCCCGCGAACGCTACCATACGGCCGTGTCCGGGCCGATCTCCTCTCACACCGCGTGCGGGCACGAGGTGCTCGCCGCGGTGCTCCAGGTGCGCGGGGACGGCCTCGACGTCCTGCTCTGGCGCCGCGCGATCGACCCCGACGCCGGGGCCTGGAGCCTGCCCGGTGGTGACCTGGCCGACGATGAGCACCTCGGCGGCTCGATCCGCCGCCAGCTCGCCGAGAAGGTCGACGTCCGCGAGCTCGCCCACCTCGAACAGCTCGACTCCCGGGGCCGCCCCGGCCGGGTCCCTGACCGCCGCGTGGTCGCCACCAGCTACCTGGGACTGGTCCCCCTGGACGCCGACCCGCAGGTCCCAGACGACACCACCTGGCACCCGACCGATGCGCTGCCCCGCACGGCGTTCGACCACGGACAGATCGTGCGGGCCGCGGTCGGACGACTGCGCTCGAAGCTCTCGTACACCAACCTCGGCTTCGCGCTCGCGCCGCCGGAGTTCACCATGTCCGAGCTGGTCCGGGTCTACCGGGCGGCCCTCGGCCACGACGTCGACCCCACCAACCTGCAGCGCATCCTGGTGCGCCGCGGCCAGATCGAGCCGACCGGCAGCACCGCGCGGCACGGCCCCGGTGGTGGGCGCCCCGCCGCGATCTACCGCTTCACCGCCCGCGAGCTCCAGGTCACCGACCCCTTCGCCGTCCTCGCCCCAC
>JAHIJU010000220.1 GCA_018898235.1 Actinomycetota bacterium
GCTCGACGTGCCGGGTCGCGATCACCGGGTCGCCGTACCGGGCGAAGATGACCTCACCCTGCTCGGTGAGCTTGAACCGCCCGTCGACCGACCCCGGCGGCTGGGCCAGGACGGCACGGTTGGCCGGGCCGCCACCGCGTCCCAGCGCACCGCCGCGACCGTGGAACAGCGTGAGCTCGATCTGGCGTTGGCGCGCCCAGTCGGCGATCCGCCGCTGCGCGTCGTCGAGCGCGAGCGTCGCGGACAACGGTCCGACGTCCTTCGAGGAGTCGGAGTAGCCGAGCATGACCTCCATGCGACGGCCGTTCGCCGCCAGGCGGGCCTGCACGGCCGGGAACTGGAGCGAGGCCTCGAGGATGTCCACCGCCGCCCGCAGGTCCGCGAAGGTCTCGAACAGCGGGATGGCGTCGATGACGGGCGCGTGCGCGTCGGCGAACGCCAGCTCGGCCAGGCGGTACACCGCCGCCAGGTGCTCGGGTGCCTGCGTGAACGAGACGATGTACCGGCGCGCCGCCTTCGGTCCGAACCGGCCCTGGACGAAGCCGATCGAGCGGAACGTGTCGAGCACCTCGACCGTCCGGGGCTCCAGGTCCCCGTCGATGCCGTGCGCCTCGATGTCCGCGAGCGCCGCGGCGTGCACCTGCGAGTGCTGGCGCACCTCCAGCTCGGTGAGGTGGAAGCCGAAGGTGCGCACCTGCCACAGCAGTCGCTGCAGGTCGCCGAAGGCGGCCCGTCGGGCCCCTGCCTCGACCAGCGACCGCTGGACGATCAGCAGGTCCTCCTCCAGCTGCTCGGGTGTGGTGTAGGCCAGGTCGGCGTCACGCGCTCGGGTGGCCCGGATCCGCTCGACCACCACGAGCAGCACGCGGCGGTGCGGCTCGTTGGGCGCGAACAGGGCCGCCTTGGCGGTGAGCTGGTCGGTGAGCGCGCGCTGGCGCCGCCACAGCCCGAGCAGCTCCGTCGACGCGGGCGTCCCGGCACCGTCGAGGGTGAGCGCGCGGGCCGTCCGTCGGGCCGAGGCCTCGAGCGCGTCGAGGGCGTGCTCACCCGCGAGGGTGGCCGCGGCGCGGGTGATCTCGGCGGTCACGTTCGGGTTGCCGTCGCGGTCGCCGCCGATCCAGCTCCCGACGTGCGCGAACGGCTGCACCACCGGTGCGGCCAGCCCCGCGTCGGCGGCCAGCAGCCAGTCGTCGAGGCGTCGGTACACCAGGGGCAGCACATCGATGAGCGTCGAGTCGATCACCGACAGCACGGTGTTGACCTCGTCGATCACGGTCGGCTTGGCGGCCCGCAGCGGCGAGGTGCGCCACAGCGTGTCCACCTCCGCGAGCAGGCGACGGTCGCTCTCGGCGAGCGTCGTGCCGCCGATGTGCAGCGCGTCACGTTCGGCGAGCAGCTCGGCGATCCGCCGGATCGACCGGGCGACCGAACGGCGTCGCGCCTCGGTCGGGTGCGCCGTGAAGACCGGCCGGAACTCCAGCCGGCGCAGCCGTTCGAACGCCTGCTCGCGGCCGACCTCGGCGGTCAGCTGCACGACGGCAGCCTGCAACGAGTCGTCGGGGATCAGCTCATGGGCGCTGGCGGCGGACTCGCGCTCGCGCAGCGTGCGGACGCGGTGGTACTCCTCGGCCAGGTTCGCCAGGTGGAAGTAGCACGTGAACGCCCGCGCGACCTGCTCGGCCCGGTCCTGGTCGAGGCTCTCGACGAGGGCCTCGGCCCGCACGAAGGCATCGGACCCCGGTTCGTCGTGCGCGAGGATCGACAGCTCGCGCAGCGCCTCGACATCCTCGTACAGGCCGGGCGAGCCCGACTCGCGCAGCACCCGGCCGAGGAACTCGCCGAGCAGGCGGACGTCGTTGCGCAGCGGCTCGGGCACCTCATGACGGGCGAGGCCCCGGGGAGCGTGGGGGGTGTCGGTCACGCCGCCACCGTAGGCCACGGTGCCGCAGGTGCGACGGGGGGGCTCACACCGTGATCAGCTCAGGGTGCCTTCCTCCCGTGCGAGGGCGCCTCGGCCAGCAGGCCACGACGGGCCGCGGCACCGCCGCCGAGGGCACTCGCCACGATCGTGACCAGGGCGGCGAGCAGCAGCGCGGCCGCCTCACCGGAACCCAGCGCACCGGTCTGCGTGCCGAGCGTCGCGGCCGCCACCGGGACACCGAGCTGGGCGCTGGCGAGCGCACCGAGCGGCAGCGGCTGCCCGAACAGCCTGGGGACCAGGTGGGTCGCGACGGCGCCGGCCCCGAGGAGCAGCGCCAGCAGGAGGTACTGCGGGGAGCGGCCGAGGGCACCCAGGTCGAGCGAGGCACCGAGCCACACGTAGAACAACGGCGTGAGGAACCCGTCGGCCAGGGCGAACATCTGCCGCGCGAGCCGCCGGGGCTCGCCGACGGCCGCGACCACCAGGCCCAGGGCGAACCCGGCCAGCATGATCGAGATGTGGGCCCAGCCCGCGAGGGCGGCGAGCGCGAACAGCAGCAGCAGGTTGACCCGCAGCTCGAGTGCGAAACCGCGGCGCTTCGACACCCGCTCCCAGCGTCGGCGCAGGCCGCGGCGCTGGGCCTCACGCAGCAGCAGCAGCACCGCGCC
>JAHIJU010000221.1 GCA_018898235.1 Actinomycetota bacterium
GAGGTGGCGATCTGCTGGTTCCCGGTGCCGGGCCACAGCGTGAGCTGGGCGTCCTGGGCGGTCCGGGTGTTGCTGAGGGGCACTGCGGTGGCGGTCCCGGCGGTGACATCGGCCTTGGTGCCGCGGGACAGGCTGAACGTGTTGGCGGCACCGGTGGTCTGGCCGGTGAGCTGGAGCCGGTAGTTCGTCACACCGCTCGCATCGGTGTAGGTGACCGCGGAGGCCGTGACCCCGGCACCTGAGGCGTTGATCGCGTAGGCAAGGTCGGCCACCGAGGTGACCTTCGAGGTGTCGATCTCGGTGAGCTTGCCGCCGACCGTGAGCGTCATGGCGGCCGCGCCACCGGTGAGCGTCGACACGTCGGTCAGCGCCCCGGAGACGGAGATCTGGCTCTGCGCGAGCTTGTCGACGGTGAACGACAGCGAGGTGGCCGATGCGGTGGTGCCGGCGGTCGCGGTGACCGAGGCGGCCGACGAGGTCGCCTTCAGCACGTTCCATGAGGCGGCCTTCGTCGCGTTCGTCGCGTTGTCGGCGAGCGAGGCGACCTTGGTGTTGAGCGACTGCAGGGCGGTCACGAGCTTGGTGAGGTCGGTCTTCTTGTCGGTGAGCTGCTGCTGCGGGAGCGACTCGACCTTCATCAACGAGGCGATGATGTCGGTCGTTGGCAAGCCGCTGACAAGCCCCGAGACCTGCGAAGAGCTGCCCATCTCGTCTCATCCGTCCGTGTCTGGTGCTTCCGTGGTGCGCCACCGGCGGCGGAGGGGCGTGGGCCCCACCGCCGCCGATGTGCGCGTGTCATCCGATCAGGGTGCTCACTGCAGGAGCTTGAGGACGCCCTGGGGGATCTGGTTGGCCTGCGCCAGCATCGCGGTACCGGCCTGGGACAGGATCTGCGACTTGGTGAAGTTCACCATCTCGGAGGCCATGTCGGTGTCGCGGATGCGGGACTCGGACGCCGACAGGTTCTCGACGGCCACGTTCACGCTGTTGATCGTGTGCTCGAACCGGTTCTGGTAAGCACCGAGCTGGGCACGAGCGGTCGAGACCGCCTTGATCTGGTTCTCGATCGTGCTGATCGCAGCCTGCGCGGCCGAGGCCGAGGAGAAGTCCAGACCACCGACGACGGCCGTGGCGGTGCTGACCCCGGTACCGGCTGCGGCCGGAGTGGCCGCGGTGCCACCGGTGACGGTGCCACCGGTCTTGGAGGTCACCACGAGCTGGTTCGTCTTGTCGACGGAGGCCGAGAAGCTCGCCGAGAAGTTGGAGTTGCCGTTCAGCTTGTCGGCCACGTCCTGCACCGTGTTGTAGGTGCCGGCGGCACCCATCGCGACGGTGACGTCGGTCGTGCCGTTGGTGAACCCGAGGTTGCCCGTGACCGCGGTCGGGGTGGCCACGGCGAACGAGGCACCCGCGGCACCGAGGTTGGCGGCGACGGTGGTGACGTTCGCCGAGCTCAGGTCGACCGAGATCTGCGAGTTGGCGTCCCCATCGGCACCGACCTGGAACTTCATCGTGCCGGCCGAGCCGTCGAGCAGCTTGGTGCCGTTGAAGTTGGTCGAGTTGCCGATCCGGCTCAGCTCGGACGTGAGGCTCGTTGCCTCAGTCGCGATGTTTGCCCGGGCGGCGGGGCTGTTCGAGTCGTTCGCCGCCTGGACCGCCAGGTCCCGCATACGGTGGAGGATCGAGTGGACCTCGGTCAGCGCACCTTCAGCGGTCTGGACGACGCTGATGCCGTCCTGAGCGTTACGAGCGGCCTGGGTCAGACCGGAGACCTGCGAACGCAGACCCTCGGAGATGGCCAGACCAGCGGCGTCGTCGGCCGCGCGGTTGATGCGGTAGCCGGAGGACAGCTTCTCCAGCGACTTGGACAGCGAGCCCTGCGTGGAGCTCAGGTTGCGGTACGAGTTGATCGCCGCAACGTTGGTGTTCACCGAGAGACCCATTTGAATCTTCCTCCTTGATGTGGGTCAGGACAGCCCTTCCATGGGCACAGCGATGGGATCGGTGCAGCCGGCGCGGTTCTGAGGAGTTCTGCGCGGCAATCGGGTGATGCGGTGCGCACGGCCGCACGGCCGCACCGCCGGACCGGCCGGGGCGCCACCCGATCGGAGCAGCCGCGACCGGCCGGCAGTGTGCACCGACCAGGGTGAATCGGCACGATCGTGGTCAAGGCCGGGCTCCGAGCACCCGATCCGATGACAAGTCCCGCATCAGCATCGAGAGGCACGCCGTGACCGAGCAGTCCGCAGCACCCTGGTCCGGCGCTGCTCTGGTCAACCAGCCGGTCGCCGACCCGTCCGGGCGTGTGACGGCCTACGCGGTGCGGGCGATGGTGCCCACCCAGCACGGCGACCCCGAGGATGCGGCCGAGGTGAGCCTCGACGCGGCCTACGACGCCACCGACCTGTCGAGCCTGAGCGCCGGTCAGCCCCTGCTGATCGACGCGACCCGGCGGGTCCTGGGCTCGGCCAACCCGGACGTGGTGGCGCGGGTCTCCCCCGCCCTGGCGCGCGAACCCGGGATCGAGCGCCTCGTGGCCTGGCGCCACGCGCGCGGTCTGCAGACGGCGCTGGACGACTTCACGGCGCAGGACGCCCAGCTCGCGCTGCTGCCGATGAGCAGGTACGTCACGGTCGACGTCGCGCGTCAGGCCGGCCGGCTGGTCGAGCTGGCGGGTCTGGCCCATGACCTGGGTGCGGCCGTCATCGCGGACGGGGCCACGACGTGGTCGTCGGTCGAGAGGTCCTTCGCGGCGGGCGCCGACCTGGTGCAGGGCCGCGTGGTGGACGACCGCGAGGTCGAGCGCGGCGGGCTGTCGGCCAATGAGCTGCACTGCCTGGAGCTGCTGTCGCTGCTCGACGAGGACCCGGTGGACCAGAACGCGGTGATCGGACTGGTCGCCGCCGACCCGAACCTGGCGGTCGGTGTGCTGCACCTGGTCAACTCGGCGGTGTTCGCCCTGCCCCGGGCGATCGACTCGGTCCGTCAGGCCGTCGTGATGGTCGGCCCGCGGCTGCTGCGCGCCCTGGCCAGCTCCGCACTGACCCAGGCCGGCCGCTCGACGGTCGACGATCTGTGGCGGGTGCTGTCCCGCGCACTGGCCTGCTGGCAGCTGTCCGACGACGACGCCGGCTACACCGTCGGCCTGCTGTCGGCCGTCGCCGAGCAGCGCGGCACCGATCTGCGCTGGCTGGCCCAGATGGCCGGGCTGTCGCAGACCACGACGGCCGCGCTGGTCGACCATGCGGGGCCGCTGGGCGAGGCCCTGGCCTGCATCCGCGCGCACGAGGCGGGCAACCCGGACGTGGCGCTTCGGCTCGGGGTGGATCCGCACGTCGTGTCCCGCGCCTGGTTGGAGGGGCTGCCCGAGGCCCTGGCGATCGCCTCCGCCCTGGCCCGGCCCGACGCCGCAGGCTGAGCGCCCCGCCCCGTCGGTCCGGACATGGGTCCGGCCCGGTCCGGACGCGTGCTGCGCCGAACCGGGCCGGGCCGCGGTCTCAGGCGCTGGCCCGCCGGTAGCCGTCGGCCTGGGCGAAGCCCCGGTGCTGGACGGCGCGGTTGATCGGGACACCGGTGGGCGCGCTCCGCGGCTGCGGCAGTGTGGACGTGGTGCCGGGAGCCCCGGCGAGTGCGGCGCGGGCGGCCACGGCGGCGAAGTAGCCGCGGCGGCGGCGTTCGGCGACGCCGTCCCGGTCGGGGGCGCCGACCAGGTCGGGGTCGAGGTTGGCGTTGAGCCCGTCCCGCAGCAGCCCCAGGGCCTCGGTGCGCATCTGGCTGATCCGGGACTGGGTGACGCCGAGCTCGTCGGCCAGCTCGGCGACCGAGCGGTCGTCGAGGAACAGACCCTCGATGACGACCCGCAACCGCTCGGGCAGGCAGACCACGGCGCTGCGCAGCCAGTGCACGCGCTCACCGGCCAGCAACGCCTCCTCGGGCGTGTCCGCCTCGTCACGGAAGGTCTCGGCGACCGGGTGCTCGGTCGCGTCCATCGACAGCACGCGACGCTCGGAGTCCTGGCGGGCCGCGTCGACGGCGGCGACGTCGGTGCCGAGCGTGGCGGCCAGCTCCTGGCGGGTGGGCGTGCGGCCGAGCGAGGCACGCAGCGTGTCCGTCGCATTGCCGAGCTCACGTGCCCGGCGACGCGCCCCGCGGGTGGCCCAGTCCATCGACCGCAGCTCGTCGAGCAGCGCGCCGGCGATCCGCAGCGCGGCGTACCGGGAGAAGGGCACCCCGGTGGACGGGTCGTAGGCACGGGCCGCCATCACGAGCGCCATGTTGCCCGCAGACATGAGGTCGTCACGGGAGACGGTGGGAGGCACGCGGTGGAGCATGTCGCTCACGTGGTACCCGACGAGCGGCAGGTGCGAGAGCACGAGCTCGTCAACGGTGCGGGATTCGCTGGTCACGGGGGCTTTCTCGTCGCGCACGACCGGCCGCTTGAGCGCGGGGGTGGAGGAAAAATCGGGTGCGACGATCCGGGCCCCGCCGGAGGAACCGGACGTTCCGGGCGGCCGGTACCCGGCGAAATCGCCCACAACACCCGCTGGGAGATGCATGTGACGCGGCGATGTGATCGAGATCACATCGCATGTGCCTCGATCTATTTCACCCGGCTGACCTGCGGCGATGGCGCATGTGGGTGGTATACGGCGCGCCGATCACCCATTCGGCCAGGTCCGGCAGACACTGACGCCGACGACGGGTCAACAGTGCGGGCACCCGGCCGATGGGCAGGTCAAGGCCGGCCCACGTACGACGGGGCCGGAGCGATCCGAAGGAGACGACCGATGCCCTTGAGCCGCCTGTCCGAGGTGCTCTGGCGCGAACGCCACCTGCTCGAGCTGCTGCTCTTCAAGCTCGAGGAGGAACAGCTGATCCTGACCGCGGGTCGTACCCGCTGGCTCTCGCACGCCACCCGCGAGGTCGACAACGTGCTCGACGAGATCCGTGCCGCCGACCTGGGCCGCGCACTGGAGTCCGAGGACGCCGCCGTCGCCGTCGGGCTGGAGCCCGGAGCGAGCCTCAACCAGATCGCCGCGGCCGCACCCGAGCCGTGGGACGAGCTGCTGCGCGCCCACCGCGACGCGTTCGTCTCGCTCACCACCGAGATCTCCTCGCTGAGCGCGGGCAACCGCGAGCTGCTCGCCATGTCCAACCGCGCGGCGCAGGAGGCCCTGGCCACCCTGCAGGTCACCGTGCGGACCTACGACGGGACCGGGCAGAGCGCCGCCCAGGTCGCCGTCGCCCAGATGGTCGACCGGGCGTTCTGATGTCGAGCACCTTCTCCGGCATCAGCACCGCCCTGTCCTCGCTCATCGCCCAGCGGCAGGGTCTGGACATCTCCGGCCAGAACCTGGCGAACGCCAACACCGTCGGGTACACCCGCCAGCGCGCCACCCTGCAGTCCGTCGGCGGCACCCAGATCCCGGCCATGTTCGCGACGAGCTCGTTGGCCGGCAACGGGGTGCTGGTCACGGGGGTGGACCGGCTGGCCGACGCCTTCATCGACGCCCGGCTGCGCACC
>JAHIJU010000222.1 GCA_018898235.1 Actinomycetota bacterium
CACGGGTTCGAATCCCGTTGGGGGTACGAAAAGCAGTAGGTCTCATCACGAGGCCCCGTAGCGCAGCTGGTTAGCGCGCCGCCCTGTCACGGCGGAGGTCGCGGGTTCAAGTCCCGTCGGGGTCGCTCAGTCGCCTGGTTCGCCCCGGGTGGCACCGGGCTCTGTAGCTCAGTTGGTAGAGCGCACGACTGAAAATCGTGAGGTCACGGGATCGACGCCCGTCGGAGCCACCTCGCAGAACCCCTAGGCGCTCGTTCCCGGTAGCCCGCGTGCACCGGGACAGCCGTCAGCACCAAGCCCCCCGTCGGCCTTGCGTCGCCCACCCGGTGTCGGGCAGTCTGGAACCGCACCTCCGAGGCCGTGAGCGTGCACTCCAGCGGGGGCGGGGGCAGGTCATCGACGTGTCGAGCACTGTGGGCACCGGTGCCCAGCACGACCCTCGCGCCGCGGTCCGCGACCGCGCCGTCACCATCCGCCCCGCGGCTCACCGCGTCGGACCTGACCGCCTGGGCCCGCGCGTTGATCCGGTCGCGGTCACGTTCCCGCGAGTCTCCACCGGCACGCAACGGACGAGATAGCACGAGCCATGCATCGGATCGCCTCGGTCGCCGTGTGGATGTCGCTCGTCTTCGCGTCCGTCGTCGCGTTCCAGCTCTTCGTCGCGGTCGACGAGGCGCAGCCGGCAGGCACCCAGCGGGCGTTCAAGGTCGTCACGGTCGACACACCGACCAAGGCCGCGGCGATCGACGCCATCGCGGCGACCGCCCGGGAGCTGCACCGCACCATCTACAAGGTGCAGCCCGATCCACGCGACTCGATGCAGGGTCGGGTCCTGTTCGCCTTCGTGGGCGACGAGGACGCCTTCGAGTCCCACGGCGGCTACGACTACCCGGCGTTCTCCACCCAGGCGACGACGACGCGCGTCGTCCCGGCCGACACCCTCAGCACCGAGGACCTGCGCGGCACCTACGTCACCGACGCGGGCGCGGATCAGATGACGCAGCTGCTGGCGATGCTCGACACCGCGGGCATCACGGCCCGCGACAACACCGTCAACGGGGCGGCGCTCCTGGTCTACAGCGTGGGGAAGGCGAACCTCGCGGGGTCGTTCGCCGTCATGGCAGTCGCGCTGGGGCTGGCCGTCTCGTACTCGGTCGCGCGCAACCGGAAGGTCTACGCGCTCAAGGCCCTGCACGGGTACCGCCGGATGGACAACCTCCGGACCGAGCTCGTCGCTGCCTCGACCACCTTCGGCCTCGGAGCCGCAGGTCTGCTCGCCGTGGGCCTGCCGCTGCTCGGGATCTACAACCACTTCAGGCAGGCGCCGGGGTTCCTCCGGGTGTGGGCGACCACGATCCTCGTGCTCTACGTCGCGCTCGTCGCGCTCGTCGTCCTCGCGGTGTCATCGCTGCCGCGCGGGAACATCCCGACGGTGCTCAAGGGCGAACAGGTCGCGTTGCGCAACGGTGTGCTGGCGGCGAGTGCGCAGATCGTCGTGCTGGCCATCGTCGCCGCCACCACGTCCGCCGCCATGAGCAGGGTCGAGGCCATCCACGACAGCCTCGACGTGTCCAGCCGCTGGTCCCAGGGTGACCCGCTGTACGCCCTGCGGCTGTCGGTCGCGGCCTCGACGCACGACGACGAGGTGCAGGCAGGCCCGGGTCTCGCCGCGGTGATCGCCGACATGGAGACCTCCGGCCACGCACTGCTGGTCCAGTACCAGGGTCGAGTCATGGTGGAAGACGCCACCATAGGGCCCACCGGCTCCGAGCCGCTGATCGTCAACAACGGCTATCTCGAACGCCAGGTCGTGAACGACGCCGACGGCGGACGCATCACCGACCTGCCGGGAGAGAAGAACGACTTCACCCTGCTCATCCCGACGTCCTACACCGGCGACCCGCAGGCGCTCCTGAGCAAGTACGTCGACTACTTCAAGGACTTCGCGTGCCTCGTCGGGCGAGGTGACGAACCCTCCTTCGCATGCGACCCGAAGGGAACGATCACCTTCACCGCACCTGGCCAGGATCTGTTCACCTACAACGGGACAGCGTTCTTGCCCGCCGAGATGCAACAGGACGCGACCTTCCTGCACGACCCGGTCGTCGTCGTCGTCCCCGCCGCTTCCGAGCTCATCTCTCCCCTGCTCTACGTGTCCTACGCCTCACAGGACAACCTCCTGTTCTCCGACCCCGCCGCGCTCGACACCGGCCTCCAGGCGCACGGGGTGCGCGGCTACTTCCAGGGAATCGACAACGCGGCCGATGCCGTGACCACCTCGGTCGCGCTGGCCCAACGGGAGCTGAGGATGGACACCTTCAGCCTGGTGCTCGGCTGGGCCGTGCTGATCCTGTCCTCGGTCGTCATGGTCATCGTCTATTGCGACCGACGGAAACGGCCCATGTTCGTCGGGCTCATCCACGGCTACTCCTTCGCCTCGCGGCACTGGGGCTACCTCACCGGCGCCGTCGCGCTGTCCGGCGTAGGAATCGCCATCGCCGGTCTCGCCGGGGGGAGCCTGCTACGCCCACGGGACGTCGCGACCGCCATCGCCTTCGTCATCGCCCAGGTCGCCATCGCCCTGGCGGCGATCCGGATCTACGAGACCCGGTTCCGCGCCGACTTCATCAAACGCTACTGACCGCCGGCGACGGCTGAAGGAGACATCGTGACCGTCCTCAAGGACGCACCGTTCGACCTCGTCGTGACG
>JAHIJU010000223.1 GCA_018898235.1 Actinomycetota bacterium
GCCGGTCACCTGGATCTGCGATCCGATGCACGGGAACACGATCACGGCGAACGGCTACAAGACGCGCCGCTTCTCGGACGTGATGGACGAGGTCGCGGGGTTCTTCGAGGTGCACCGTGGGCTCGGCACCGTGCCGGGCGGTCTGCACGTGGAGCTGACCGGTGACGATGTGACCGAGGTGCTCGGCGGCACGGAGGAGATCGACGAGGCCGGTCTGTCGCGGCGGTACGAGACCTTGGTGGACCCGCGGCTGAACCACCAGCAGGGGCTGGAGATGGCCTTCCAGGTCGCGGAGCTGCTGCGCGCGGTCTGAGCCGCACATGCACACGCCCCCCGTCGCTGCTGAGCAGTGGCGGGGGCGTGTGCTGTCGGGGACTCCCCGTGATGCTCAGGTGATGGTGATCGTGATCGTGGACCCCTTCGGGGCCTGACCGCTGCTTGGGTTCTGACCGATGACGCGGTTCAAACGCAGGTAGGGCGACGCCTTCTCTACTTTCACCTTGAAGCCGGCGCCCTCAAGCAGCTTGGTCGCGTCGTCGAGTGTGGCTCCGTACGGAACGGTAGGAACGTCGACCGGCTCCGGCCCCTTGCTCACCACCGCGCTCACCGCGTCCCCGCGATGCATCGTCGTGCCCGGCGGCTGGTCCTGGCTGATGATGTCCCCGGCCGCGACCGTGTCGGAGTACGCCTCGGTGGTGGTGAGCGTGAGGGCGTCCTTGGCGAGCAGGGCGGTGGCCGCATCGGCCGTCATCCCGGTGATGGTCGCGATCACGACGGGCGCCGGACCGTCGGAGATCTGCAGCGTGACGGCGGTCCCGCGGGTGGCCTTGGCGGACGCGGGGTCGGCGGCCGTGCCATCGGGCAGGGTCGCGCCGAGCACGGTCCCGGCCTTGGCGGTGTCGTCGAAGCGGTGCCCGCCGATCGACGGTGCCAGTCCGGCGGCAGTGAGCGCGGCCTGGGCGTCCTCGCTCGTCATCCCGACCAGGCTCGCCGGGATCGGCACCCAGTCGGGGCCCTTGGAGATCACGACCGTCACGGTGGCCTCGCGCGAGAGCTGGGTGCCGACGCCCGGGTCGGTGCTGACGACCAGGCCCTTCGGCTGGGTCGCGTCGAAGGCCTCGGTGAAGGTTGCCTTGAGGTGGGCCGTCTGGAGCGCGGCGGCGGCGGCGTCCTGCGTCGCACCTGCGATGGCGGGCACCCGGGTCGGCGACCCCGGCCCCGCGCCGAACCACCACCCGCCGAACCCGAGCGCCGCAAGCACGAGCACGATCACCGTGACCAGGACGGCGGTCCGTCGCCGCCGGTGCGGCGCCGCCGGATCGAGCGGGACGACCTCGCCCGCGGCGGGCAGACCCAGGCCGATCGGCAGGGCGACGGTGGCTCCCGCATGGGTCTGGAACCGGGTGGTCTCCTGGTCGTCCGGGGAATCCTGGTCGTCGGGCGAATCCGGGGAGTCCGGGTCGGTCGCCGAGGGCACGTCGGCCTCGGGCGCGCCGGCGACGTCGGCCCTGCGGGCGAGCGTCTCGTCGTCGAGCCCGGCACGGGTGCGGCGCAGCAACGCCAGTGCCGCCCCGGCGTCGGGCACGCGCTCGTCCCGATCGCGAGCGGCCATGGCCCGCACCAGGTCGTCGATCTCGACGGGGAGCCACGGCACCGCGTCGGACGGCGCCGGGACGTCGTTGTTGACGTGCTGGAACGCCACGTGGATCGGCGTGGTGCCGGTGAACGGCTGGGAGCCGGTGATCATCTCGTAGAGCAGCACCCCGCAGGCGTACACATCGGTGCGGGCATCGCTCTCGCCGCGCGACACGAGCTCGGGCGCCAGGTAGGCGACCGTGCCGAGCACCGTCCCGGTCGTCGTGGAGGTGACCTCGGTGACCGCGCGGGCCAGGCCGAAGTCGGCGAGCTTGACCCGGCCGTCGAGGGCGATGAGGACGTTCTCGGGCTTGATGTCACGGTGCACGAGCCCGGCGCGGTGCGCGGTGGACAGCGCGTCGAGCACCTTCTCGGCGACCGACAGCGCCTCGCCGAGCGGCAGCGCGCCGAGGTCGGTGATGCGACGGCGGAGGTTGACCCCGTCGATGTACTCCATCGTCAGGTAGCTGGTCTCGCCGTCGACGCCCTGGTCGAAGACGGCGACCAGACCGGGGTGTGCGAGCCGCGCGGCCGTGCGTGCCTCGCGCCGGAACCGGGCGACGAAGTCGAGGCCACCCGCACCCTCGGCGAGGTGGGGGTGCATCACCTTGAGGGCGACCTCGCGGTCCAGCCGACGGTCGACCGCCAGGTAGACGGTCGCCATCCCACCTCGGGCGAGCCGTGACACGACCTCGTACCGCCCGTCGACCAGGCGGCCGACGAGCGGGTCTGTCACGGTCGCACTCACGGGCCGAAGTCTACGAGGCAGGTGTCGGGCGGGCCGGGCGGCGCTCCGTGGCGCGGCCGCCGCTCGAAGGACCGGCCGGTGGAGGCGGGCGGCGGGGGCCGCCGACCCCCTACCCTGGGCCCGTGAACGAACCGAACGTGCTGGACGACGCCGTTGACGAGTGGCTGACCGTTCCGGGCCTGGCTGAGCGGCTCGACCTGGACGCGGGCAAGGTCCGCCGCATCCTGCAGGAGCGGCGCCTGATCGGCATGCGCCGTGGGGAGCCCGCCGTGTTCGTCGTGCCGGGGCCGTTCCTGGTCCCCGGCCACCTGGCGAACCCGGCACAGCCCGCCGACCCCGGTACATCCGCGCGCTGGGCCGTGCTCGCCTCGTTGCAGGGGACCATCACGGTGCTGACCGACGCCGGTTTCAGCGACGTCGAGGTGATCGAGTGGTTGTTCACCCCGGACGACGCGTTGGACGCCCGGCCGATCGACGCGCTGCGCTCCGGCCGCAAGACCGAGGTCCGTCGTCGGGCCGCGCTCGAGCTGTAGGGCCGCTCAGGAGTGCCGGTTGACGGCCGCACGGGCCAGCGCGACCAGACGTGAGGCGGCCGGCTGCGGCCAGGGCTGGGACTCCAGCAGCGTGAAGGCCTGAGCGGCGAGCTGGTCGATGAGCTCCTCCACCTGCGCCGGTGCCCCCGTCCGGGCGATCGCGGCCGTCAGCGCGCCGACCTGCTCATCGCTCGCCTGGCGGTCGCCCAGGTGTGCACCCAGGAGGGTCCAGGTCGCCTCGTCGCCCGCCGCCAGGGCGAGTGCTGCGGCCCGGGCGACGAGCACCGTGCGCTTGCCCTCGCGCAGGTCGTCGCCGGCCGGCTTGCCGGTCACCGCAGGGTCGCCGAAGACTCCGAGCAGGTCGTCGCGCAGCTGGAACGCCTCGCCGAGCGGCAGGCCGATCGCCCGGCAGACGGCGAGGCCGCGTTCGTCGGCGTCGGCCATCGCGGCCCCGAGCACCAGCGGGTGCTCGACCGAGTAGCGCGCGGACTTGGCGCGGATCACGGCCCGGGCCCGCGCCTCGTCGGCTGCGGGGTCGCGGCCCCAGGGCTGCACCTGGGCCACCAGGTCGAGGTACTGGCCGACGGTGACCTCGGTGCGCATCAGGTCGAACACACCGCGCACGGCGGCCCGGCGTGCGGGCGGGTGCTCTGCCAGCGCGTCGGCGAGCTCGCGCTCGCAGGCGACCAACGTGAGGTCGCCGAGCAGGATGGCGACGGACTCGCCGAACCGCGTCGCATCGCCGGCCAGTCGCTCGGCGCGGTGCCGTGCGGCGAACTGTCGATGGGCGGCGGGCATCCCGCGGCGGGTGTCCGAGTCGTCCATGACGTCGTCGTGGAACAGTGCGGAGGCCTGGAACAGCTCGAGTGCGGCACCGACGCGGGCCACCGCCGCGGCGTCGGGACCGTGCGGGTCGCCGCCGTGCGCCCGCCAGCTCCAGTAGACGAAGCCGGCGCGCAGGCGCTTGCCCCCGGTGAGCATCTGTTCGACGGCGTCGGCGAGCGGGGCAGCGTCGTCGCCGGCGGGCAGCAGCTCGGTGCGCAGATCGTCGACGTACCGGGCGAGCACGGCGTCGACCGCGGCGCGGGGGTCCTCGTCGGGCACGGCCCTCACCCCGCCGCCGGCGCCATGACGCGGCCGCCGATGGTCAGGGTCCGCGTGGCGCCCTCGTCGCGGATCCCCGCGACGAGCAGCTCCTTGCCGTCCGCGCGGGAGAAGGTGGTCTGGGCGGCCAGCCCCTCGGTGGTCTGACCGGAGCTCTCGGTGAACCCCGCGGCGAGCAGCGGGGTGCGGATCGCCTCGAGCAGCGCTGCGGTGTCGAGGGTCGAGCGCAGGTTGAGGCTGATCTCGAGCAGCCCGCCATCGCTCGCCTGCGCCGACGACACGAGGATCTGCGCGCCGTCCGGAACCGGGACCAGTGCGGTCGGGAACCCCGGTGCGAGCTCACCGACGCGCGAGTCGGCGTCGTCGGAGGCGAGCAGCGGTTCGGTCGGTTCGGGGGAGGAGCCGAGCAGCGCCGGGGTGGTGGGCTCCTGGGCCGGGGCGCTGGTGGTGCAGCCGGCGAGCAGGGGGGTCACGACGGCCAGGGCGATCGCGAGGCTCGCGACGGTCGCTCTCGGTGGCATGGGCCCAGGGTAGCCAGGCCCCGTGCTCGAACCGTCCTCAGCCCGCGCGCCCCGCGACCACGTCCAGGTTCTGGTGCACCGCGATCACGGCGCGGGTCGCGGGTCGGTGGGCTGAACCCATGACCGCCACGATGCGCCTGCGTGAGCCCCGCGAGATGCTTGCCCTCATCCCGCACCAGATCGGCTTCCGACCGGTGGAGTCCGCGGTGGTGGTCAGTCTGCGACCTCCGCACGGGCGGGTCGGGCTGGTCCTGCGGGTCGACCTGAGCGCGCTCGCGGACCCGTCCTGCGGCCCCCAGCTCGCGCGCACGCTGGTCGGCCACCTGGACCGCGACGGTGCCCGCTCCGCGGTCCTCGTCGTCTACACGGCGCACGACCCGCGAGGAACGCCCGGCCACGAGGTGTGGTCGGCGGTCGAGCACCTGCGTGAGGCCGCCCACCCGCTCGGGGAGGTCCCTGCCTGGGCGGTCACCGACACCGGCTACCTGTCGCTGGACTGCGCCGGTGAGTGCTGCCCGCCGGGCGGGCGGCCGCTCGTCGAGCTCGACTCGACGCAGGTCGGCGCACGGATGGTGCTGGCAGGTTCGGCGGTCGCGGAGCGGCGCGAGGACGTGGCTCTGATCGGGCCCGCCGGCGGGGAGGCACGGCGGGCGGTGTCCCGCGTGCGCACCCGGTGGTCCACCGCCGGCGCCGCAGCGGCGGCCAGCGGCCCGGACGAGCTCGAGCGGTGGCGGCTCGCCAGTGTCCGCGCCTGGCGCGATCTGGTCGCGGCCGCGACGGTGGACCCGGCCGCGCGCGGCTCGGCCCTGGGTCGCCTCGAGGCAGGTCTGCGGGACCGTCGGGTGCGGGACGCCGTCCTGATCGCGCTACTGCCCGGGACGGGGGATCTGCCGGAGGCGCTCGTGCGGGGCAGCGATCCGGACCCGGCGGTGGTGGCGCGGATGGACGAGGCGCTCGGTGCGCTCTTCGACCCGGTCCGGGGTGTGCGTCCACCTGAACGCGCCGCCGCCGTCCACACCCGGGTGCTCGAACAGGTCGTCTCCCATGGTCGCGCGGGTGAGCAGGCACCCGCCTGCACGCTGCTGGCGGTGCTCGCGTGGTGGGCCGGCGGCGGGGTGCGGGCCGACCTCCTGCTCGAACGGGCGATGCGTGAGGACCCGGGCTACCGGCTCGCCCAGCTCTACGCCCAGGCGGTCGCGACCGGTATGCCACCGGGTTGGGTCGCGGTCGACGGCTGACCGAGGTCGCACTGCCCGGGCGCAGTCGGTGGACGCCCGCTACGGTCCACGCAGGCGCAACGGAGCGGGGAGGCGACGATGTCGATCGTGGTGGGTTTCCTGGCGACCCTCGAAGGACGGGCGGCGCTCGACGAGGCGATCGCCCGGGCCAAGGAGCACAGCGAGCCCCTGTACGTGGTGGTCAGCCTGCGCACCGGCGCGACGCCCGAGCTGGAGGGCGAGACCGTCGAGGCACTCGCGTCCACGGCCGGGCTCGCGGGCGTCGAGCACCAGGTCAGAGTGCTGCGCGGCGGTGACGTCGCGGACGACATCCTGGGTGTGGCGGAGGAGGTCGAGGCGCGGCTCGTGGTCCTCGGCCTGCGTCGACGTAGCCGGGTGGGCAAGCTCATCCTCGGCGCGAACGCCCAGCGTGTGCTGTTCGACGCGCCCTGCCCGGTGCTCACGGTCAAGCCCGAGGCCACCTGACCGGTCGCTGCCGGGAATCCTGGAGTCCTGTGCGTCGTTGGGTTGGAGTACCGCCATACCGCGAGGGCTGGTCCGAGCGTGTGGTCGCAGCCCACAGACCCGTGCGGTCGGTACAATGTGACGTTGTCGCCCCGGCTCCACGAGCCGTTGACTGGCTGCCGAAAGGTCCTCCGTGCCCCTCAAGAACTCCTCCGCGACGTCCCCGACCGAAGGTCAGGCGGACGTGGAGCCCATCGCTCGTGCCGTTGCGGCGGCCACGAAGCGCGCCGGAACCGCGACCAAGGCCCGGGTGACGGAGCCCGCACCGCGGACCCGCGGCAAGGGTGCGGCCGCCCCCAAGAAGACGGCCGGCGCAGCCCCCGCGACCGACACCGATGACGAGTCGGCCGAGGTGGTCGAGGACGTCGACATCGAGCTGGACGCGATCGAGGAGGTCGACGTCGAGGTCGAGGTCGTCGAGGAGGTGGTCGACGAGCCCGCCGAGGTGGTCGAGGTCGTCGAGGCCGAGAAGCCGGCCCCCGTCGCAGCGGTCGAGACCGAGTCGGAGGACTCCGGGTTCGTCTACTCGGACGCCGACGACGACGATGCGCCCGCTCAGCAGGTCGTGACGGCGGGTGCCACCGCCGACCCGGTCAAGGACTACCTCAAGCAGATCGGTAAGGTCGCCCTCCTCAACGCCGAGCAGGAGGTCGAGCTCGCCAAGCGCATCGAGGCCGGGCTGTTCGCCGATGAGCGCCTGGGGCAGATCGCCGGCACGCTCGAACCCAAGGCCCGCCGTGAGCTGGAGTGGATCGCCCAGGACGGTCGCCGGGCCAAGAACCACCTGCTCGAGGCGAACCTGCGCCTGGTCGTCTCCCTCGCCAAGCGCTACACCGGTCGCGGCATGCTGTTCCTGGACCTGATCCAGGAGGGCAACCTGGGCCTGATCCGTGCGGTCGAGAAGTTCGACTACACCAAGGGCTACAAGTTCTCGACGTATGCCACCTGGTGGATCCGGCAGGCCATCACCCGCGCCATGGCCGACCAGGCCCGCACCATCCGTATCCCGGTGCACATGGTCGAGGTCATCAACAAGCTGGCCCGCGTGCAGCGTCAGATGCTCCAGGACCTGGGCCGCGAGCCCACTCCGGAGGAGCTGGCCAAGGAGCTCGACATGACGCCCGAGAAGGTCGTCGAGGTCCAGAAGTACGGCCGC
>JAHIJU010000224.1 GCA_018898235.1 Actinomycetota bacterium
TCGGCCTCGTCGGCCCACTGCTGAATCCGCTCCTCGCTCGTCACCCGCATATCGTATGACGAAAATGGCGCTGGTTCCAGAGGCGTCTCCGCGGTGTCGAGCGGCCCGCAAAGGCACTGACCATGGTCACCCGCTGATGCGCGACGGTCACGCCCAACCATCGGCATGGACGTGCACGAGTCGACGATCCGGGCAGCGGGCCACGGCGGGCCTACTCCCCGACGCCCCCCGCGATCTCCAACGTCCGCGCCAGCGGCACCCCGGGCCGGTAGGCCAGGTGGCGGTGGCTCGGGGCGTCGAGCACGCACAGGTCCGCGCGGGCGCCGATCCGCAGGTGGCCCACATCGTCGCGGCGCAGGGCGTGGGCGGCGCCGAGCGTCGCGGCGCGGACGGCCTCGGCCACCGTCATCCGCATCGCGCTCACCGCCAGCGCGATCATGAGCGGCATCGAGGTGGAGAAGCAGGTGCCGGGGTTGCAGTCGGTCGCGAGCGCGACCTCGACCCCCGCATCGAGCAGTCGGCGGGCGTCGGGGAACGGCGACCGGGTGGACAGCTCGACGCCGGGCAACAGGGTCGCGACCGGGCCGCCGTGCGGGGCGGCGTCGGCGAGGGCCGCGACATCGGCGTCCGACAGGTAGGTGCAGTGGTCGACGCTCGCGGCGCCGAGCTCGACGGCGAGCCGGGCGCCGGGGCCGAAGCCGAGCTGGTTGCCGTGCACCCGCAGCCCGAGCCCGGCGCGCGCCGCGGCGAGCAGGACCGCCCGCGACTCGTCCTCGTCGAACGCGACCGGCGAGGCGGGTTCGCAGAACACATCGGCCCAGCGGGCCAGCGGGGCGCAGGCCGTGAGCATCGGGCCGGTCACCAGGTCGAGGTACGCGGCGCGGTCCACACCCTGCGGGACGACGTGGGCGCCGAGGAACGTCACCTCGGACGTGACCTCGGCCGCCAGCCGCAGCAGGCGCTGCTCGGTGACCACGTCCAGGCCGTAGCCGCTCTTGATCTCCAGGGTCGTGGTGCCCTGGGCGCGGGCCTCGGCGGCCAGGCGGTGCAGGTTCGCGCGCAGCGTCTCGTCGTCCGCGGCCCGGGTGGCGGCCACCGTGACGGCGATCCCGCCGCCGGTGTAGCGGGCACCGGAGGCGCGGGCCTCGAACTCGGCCGACCGGTCGCCGTCGAACACCAGGTGGGTGTGCGGGTCGACGAACCCCGGGAGCACGGCGGCACCGGCGACGTCGGTGCGGGCGTCGCACGCCGGGGCGCTGCCGGTCGGGCCGGTCCAGGCGATGCGGCCGTCTTGCACGACGAGGGCCGCGTCGGTGAGCAGCCCGAGCGGGCCGGGATGCGTCGGGTCGAAGGTCACGAGCTCGCCGATGCCGGTGACCAGGTGCGATGTCATGACGGCCTCCGGGTGGTCGCGCCGGACGCGGGCAGCGCGCGGGCGGGGGGCGGGGACGATCGCCGCTCGGTCGCCCGCCACGCCCGGTCCACGGCCGCGGTGAGCAGCGCCCCGACGTCGCCCAAACGGTGCTGCCCGTCCTGCACGACGAGCGTGCCCGCCGCCACGACGGTGTGCACCTCGGCCGCTCCGGCCACCATGACCAGCTGGGCCGGGTCGGCGCCAGCGGTCCGCGGGCCGTCGGTGCGCACCGCGACGAGATCGGCCGGGGCGCCCACCGCGATCCGACCGCCGGTCGCATCGCCCAACGCCGCATGCCCGGCGGCCGTCACCGCGTCGACCAGCTCGGCCGGGGCCAGCACACCGCGTCGGCCCCCCGCCAGGCGTTCGTGCAGCTCGACCGACCGCGCCTCGGCCAGCAGATCGGCCCGCACGTGCTGATCACTGCCGACGCACAGCGGGCTGCCGGCCGCGACCAGCCGGGCGCCCGGGGCCAGACCGTCGCCCAGGTCCTGCTCGGTCGACGGGCACAGGCAGACGGTGGTCCGCGAACCGCCCAGCAGGTCCACGTCCCGGTCCGTGAGGTGGACGGCGTGCACGGCCGTCGTCGAGGCGCCCAGCAGACCGGCCTCGGCCAGCAGCTCGACGGGCGTGCGGCCGTAGGCGTCCAGGCAGGCGGCGTTCTCCGCGGGCTGCTCCGACACGTGCACATGCGCCACCACCCCGCGAGCCCGGGCGGTGGCGGCCACCACGGCCAGATCGGCGGGCGCGAGCGCGCGTACCGAGTGCGCGGCGACCGCGGGTCGCAGGTGCTCATCGGCGGGCACCGCGGCGCTGCGCAGCGCCCACTCCTCGACATCGACGTCGCCGAACCGGCGCTGCACACCCTCCAGCGGCTCACCGGGGGCGCCCGTGAGGTAGCAGGTGTCGAGCAGGGTCACGCGCAGGCCCGCGTCCCGGGCGGCGGCGCGCAACGCCTCGGCCATCACGTTCGGCTCGGCGTAGGGCGTGCCGTCGGGACCGTGGTGCAGGTAGTGGAACTCCCCGACGGCGGTGACCCCGGCGAGCACCAGCTCGGCGTACGTCGCGCGGGCAAGGTCCAGGTAGTCGTCCGGGTCCAGGGCTCCGGCCAGGGCGTACATCGCCTGCCGCCAGGTCCAGAACGAGCCGCCGTCGCCGTGGGTGCGCCCGCGCAGCGCGCGGTGGAAGGCGTGCGAGTGCGCATCGGCCAGGCCCGGGAGCACCAACCCGGACAGGACGTGGTCCCCCGGGCAGGCCGCGGCACCCGGTGAGACCGCCGTGATCCGGCCGTCGGCGTGCTCGACCCGCACGGACGGCACCGGCCCGGCTCGGAGCCAGGCCAGCTCGCACCAGAAGGCGGTCACTCCGAGGCGCCCAGCAGCCGGGTCAGCGTGGCGGTGAGCGCCTCGACGCCGGCCAGGCAGTCGGCCTCGTCGGCGTCCTCGGCCGGGTCGTGCGAGATCCCCGTCGGGTTGCGGACGAACAGCATGGCCGTGGGCACCCCGGCGGCGGCGAGGATGCCCGAGTCGTGCCCGGCACCCGTAGCCAGCGACGGGACCGGGGCCCCCAGCGCGTCGACGACGGCAGCGTTCACCCGATCAGCCAGATCGACGTCGAGCACCGTGGCACCCGTCCACGACTCGACCGCCGGGGCGTAGGAGTCGAGCAGCGCCAGCACCTCGTGCACCCGGGCCTCGTCCTGCGCCCGCACATCGAGCCACGCCGTGACCTGCGAGGCGATCGCGTTGACGCCGTTCGGCTCGACCACCAGCCGA
>JAHIJU010000225.1 GCA_018898235.1 Actinomycetota bacterium
CGGCGGCGACGCGACGGACTTCATGCGGCGGGTCAAGAACAAGGAGGACGGCGTCCGCCTCATGGGCTTCGGCCACCGGGTCTACAAGAACTACGACCCGCGCGCGGCCATCGTGAAGGAGAGCGCCCACGAGGTGCTCGAGGCCCTGGGTGCGGATGACCCGCGGCTGGAGATCGCGATGCGGCTGGAGGAGATCGCGCTGTCCGACGACTACTTCATCTCCCGCAGGCTGTACCCGAACGTCGACTTCTACACCGGCCTCATCTACAAGGCGATGGGCTTCGACGAGGCGATGTTCACACCGTTGTTCGCCCTCGGCCGGATGCCCGGCTGGATCGCCCAGTGGCGCGAGATGATGCTCGATCCGCAGACCAAGATCGGCCGCCCGCGCCAGATCTACACCGGTGCTGTCGAACGGCCCTACGTCGGCCTCACCGAGCGCTGACCTGTCCCACCCTGCTCCTCGGCCCCGGCCTCACGGCCGGGGCCGAGCTGTCTCCCCGACCCGCCGTGCCCGGGCCCGGCTCAGCCGGTCGTGACCTGCACGTAGCCGGCGGCGAGCGGTGCCTGTGCCGGCTGCCACCCGTCCTGGCCGCGCACCCACACCAGGTCATCGACCTGGACCGAAGTCACGCCGACCTGGTTCGCGACCGCCACGGCCCACTGACCGACCGCCCAGCCGATCCGATCGGCCTGGTCGGCAGTCGTGAGCGAGTTGGCGTCGATCGCGTACACCCCGCCGGTCTCCACGTACCCGGCAGCGAGCCCGAGGTCGCGGCCCAGACGTGCGGTCAGGTTCTCGGCCGGGGCGGTCGACTCCGCTGTCAGGGCCGGCAGCGTGCAGGTCAACGCGGCCGGTGACCAGCCCGTGAGCGCCGAGGCGAAGGCCCGGGCGCCGCCCTCGTGGTTGGCGTACGCGTCGGCGAATGCCGAGCGCTGGACCGCCTGGGCGGCCTTCGTCACGTCGATCGTCTCCCAGTCAGGGACCTCGACCAGCCGGTCGTAGAAGGTGCCCGCGGCGAACACCGGGTCCATCACCTCGGCCTGCGTGCCCCAGCCCTGGGAGGGGCGCTGCTGGAACAGGCCGAGCGAGTCCCGGTCGCCGTAGTCGAGGTTGCGGAGACTCGACTCCTGCAGGGTCGTCGCGAGGGCGACCGTCACCGCATGGGCCGGTAGCCCGCGCCGCACCGCGACCGCGGCCACCACTGCGGCGTTCTGCGCCTGGTCCGGATCGAGGGTCCAGGGCGTGCCGTCCACGATCGCGGTGCACACCTGGGCCTTCGGCACCGGGTGACGCGTGTCCAGCCATCGCACGACGCCGAGCACCGCGACCACACCGATCCCGAGGACCGTGACGGTCGCAAGGAACCCGGCAAGAGGTCGACGGCGCCCGGCTGCCATGAGTCAGTTCGCGTGCAGGGCCGGGTTGAGCGCGATCCCCTGACCGGTCCGAGCCACCGCCTCGACCGCCCCGCTGAGCGAGTTGCGCCGGAACAGGATCTGATCGACACCGGCCAGCTCACGCGCCTTGACCGTGCGCGGGCCCCCCTCGAAGCCCACGAGCGAGACCTTGGTGCCCGCGGTGACGTAGAGCCCGGCCTCGACGACGCAGTCGTCGCCGAGCGGGATGCCGAGACCCGAGTTCGCCCCGAGCAGGCAGCGCCGGCCGATCGTGATGACCTCACGCCCGCCGCCGGACAGCGTGCCCATGATCGAGGCCCCACCGCCGACGTCCGAACCGTCGCCGACCACGACGCCCGCCGAGATCCGCCCCTCGACCATCGAGACGCCCAGGGTGCCGGCGTTGTAGTTGACGAACCCCTCGTGCATGACGGTCGTGCCGGGCGCCAGGTGCGCCCCGAGCCGGACCCGGTCGGCGTCGGCGACCCGCACCCCGGACGGCAGGACGTAGTCGGTCATCCGCGGGAACTTGTCGATGCCCAGCACGACGACGGGCCGTCCGAGCGCGGTCCGCAGCCGCAGCCTGGTCGCCTCGAACCCGTCGACGGCGCACGGACCGGCGTCGGTCCAGACCACGGTCGCGAGCACGCCGAACACGCCGTCGAGCGCGATCTCGCGCGGACGCACGAGCCGGTGCGACAGCAGGTGCAGCCGCAGGTAGGCGTCGGAGGCGTCGGCGGGCGCGGTGTCCAGGTCGATCACCGTGGTCACGACCCGGACGTCGAGGCCGCGCAGGTCGTCGCGTCGCGCGGCCGCCGCGAGCTCGTGCGGTGCGGTCGCCCCGGCAGGCGGAGTCCCCAGCTCGGGGGCCGGGTACCAGGTGTCCAGGACGGTGCCGTCATCGGTCACGGTGGCCAGACCGTGACCCCAGGCGCTGCGATCGGGCATGGCCCCAACCCTAGGCGGTGAGTCCCGCGCGGCCGGGCGGTGCCCACGGATCGGTAGGGTCGGGCGCGTGAACGTGGCTCGTCTGGACCTGACCGCCGACCTGGTGACACTCACCCGCGCGTTGTGCGACCTGCCGTCGGTGAGCGGTGACGAGCGCGTGCTCGCCGATGCTGTCGAGGCCGCGTTGCGCGCCTGCGCGCATCTGGAGGTGCTGCGTGACGGCGACACGGTGGTCGCCCGCACCCAGCTCGGCCGGGCGGGTCGGGTCGCGATCGCCGGGCACCTCGACACCGTGCCGATCGCCGCCAACCTGCCGTCGCGCCTGGTGGGCGAAGGGGCTGACGCGGCGGTCTGGGGACGCGGGACGGTCGACATGAAGGCCGGTGTCGCCGTGCAGCTCGCACTCGCCGCAACCCTCGACGCGCCGAACCGCGATGTGACCTGGATCTTCTACGACCACGAGGAGGTCGCGGCCGAGCTCAACGGTCTGGGCCGGGTAGCCCGGGCGCACCCCGACTGGTTGGCCGCCGACTTCGCCGTGCTGTGCGAACCGACCGCCGGCGGGATCGAGGGCGGCTGCAACGGCACGCTGCGCGCCGAGGTGCTCGTGCACGGCCGAGCCGCGCACTCGGCCAGGTCGTGGATGGGCGTCAACGCGATCCACGGCGCGGCACCCGTGCTGGCCCGGCTGCAGGACTACCGGCCGCGCGAGGTGGAGGTGGACGGCCTGCTCTACCGAGAGGGCCTGAACGCCGTGGCCGTGCGGGGCGGTACCGCGGGCAACGTGATCCCGGACTCGTGCGTCGTCACCGTCAACTACCGGTTCGCCCCGTCGCAGTCGGTCGAGGGTGCGGGTGAGCACGTCCGGGAGGTCTTCGACGGGTTCGAGGTGCGCGTCGTCGACGCGGCCGGTGGCGCTCGGCCCGGCCTGGACCACCCCGCGGCGCAGCAGTTCTCGCAGGCCGTGCTGGCCGTCACCGGAGGCGCCCCCACGGCCAAGCTGGGCTGGACGGATGTCGCGCGGTTCGGTGCGCTCGGCGTGCCGGCGGTGAACTTCGGACCGGGTGACCCGCTGCTCGCGCACGCCGACGACGAGCAGTGCCCGGTCGACCAGATCGAGTCGGTGCACCGCGCGCTCGCGAGCTGGCTCGCGGGCTGACCCTCGGATCGCCCAGGTCCTCGCCGTAGGCTGCGCGCGTGGCCAGACGCACGACATCCCCCCGTGAGTACCGGCGCGGTCCGGTGCTGCTGCGCGGTGAGCAGATCCCGACGACCACCTCCGACCAACGGCTGCTGGCCAGGTCGGAGGGCGCCGCCTGGCTGCAGGACGACCCGTGGCGGGTGATGCGCATCCAGAGCGAGTTCGTCGAGGGCTTCGGCGCGCTGGCCGAGATCGGACCCGGGGTCAGCGTGTTCGGCTCGGCCCGGGTCGCGAAGGGCTCACCGGACTACCAGCTGGCGCGGGCCGTGGGCCGGTCGCTCGCCGAGGCCGGCTACGCCGTCCTGACGGGTGGTGGCCCCGGTGTGATGGAGGGCGCCAACCGCGGCGCGGTCGACGGCGGTGGCCTGTCGGTGGGTCTCGGCATCGAGCTGCCCTTCGAGCAGGGCATGAACAAGTGGGTCGACCTCGGGGTCAACTTCCGCTACTTCTTCGCCCGCAAGACGATGTTCGTCAAGTACGCCGAGGGGTTCATCGTGCTGCCGGGCGGGTTCGGCACCCTCGACGAGCTGTTCGAGGCGCTCACGCTGGTCCAGACGCACAAGGTGTCCGGGTTCCCCATCGTCCTCATGCGGTCCGCCTACTGGCAGGGACTGCTCGACTGGTTGGCGCAGACCGTGGTCGGCGGCCACATGGCCGCACCGGTCGACCTGGAGCTCCTGCAGGTGGCCGACGATGCGGACGCGGCGGTGCAGATCATCGTCCAGCACGGTGAGCAGCTGCGGGCCGACGAGGCCGCTGCGGTGCGTGCGGCCGAGGAGGCCCAGCACGCGGCGGAGGGTCGGTGAGCGGACGGGTGACGCAGCTGTCCGCACCGTCCTCGGTCCGGCGGGGTGCGGCCTACGACCCGCGGACCTGGCCCTGGTGGGTGCAGACCCTCGCCGTCTACGCGGTGAGCAGGGTCTTCCTGGTGGTCGTGTTCGTCCGTGTGGCGCTGGTGCAGAAGGCGAACCTGTGGACGACGGCCCGGCCGTCCTACCTGTCGTACGTCGCGACCCTGTTCGACGGCACCTGGTACCGCACCATCGCGGAGAACGGGTACCCGGCCACGCTCCCGGTCGACTCGCAGGGTCTGGTCACGCAGAACGCGTGGGCGTTCTTCCCGGCGTTCCCGATGCTGGTGCGCACCGTCATGAACCTCACCGGTGGCACCTGGATCGTGGTCGCCCCGCTCGTCGCGACGGTGCTCGGTGCCGCCGCCATGGTCGTGGTGCACCGGGTGATCTCGGTCGGCGCACCCCGCGCGGTCGAGGCCTGGCCCGGCCTGCCGCTGGCCACCGTGGCCGTCGTGTGCGCCTTCCCCACCTCGGCCGTGCTGCAGGCGGCGTACACCGAGTCGTTGGCGTTGCTGCTCATCGCCTCGGCGTTGCTGCTGATCATCCGACGGCGGTACGAGTGGGCGGCCCTGGTGGTGGTCGTCCTGGGGTTCACCCGGGCCGTGGCCCTTCCGATGGCGGTCGTCGTCGTGGTCCACGGCCTCGTGCGCTGGCGGGCGGGTCGGCGTCACGAGGACGGGTTCGGCGTCCGCGACCTGGTGCGGGTCGGGGCGCTGGCCGCCGTCGCGGTGGTGTCCGGGTTCGTCTGGCCCGCCGTCTGCGGATGGGTGACCGGTGTGCCCAACGGCTACCTGCTCACCCAGGAGTCGTGGCGCTGGGCCAAGACGGTCGAACCGTTCATCGGCTGGACCTACGTGCCGCAGTACTGGTTCGGCAGCTGGGCGCCGGTGGTGGTGGTCGGTGGCCTCGGGCTGACGGCGTTGACGATCCTCATGCCGTCGGCCTGGCGGCTCGGGCGTGAGCTGCATGCGTGGGCCGCGTCGTACGTGCTCTACATCGCCGCCGTCGCCGAACCCGGGTCGAGCCTGGCCCGGTTCCTGCTGCTGGCGTTCCCACTCGGGGCGGCGACCGTGGGCGTGGTGACGTCCAGTGCGCGGGCCCGAGCGCGCTGGCTGGCGTTGCTGCTGATCGCGATGCTGGCCTTCCAGGTCCTGTGGGTCCGGCAGATCTGGCTGTTCAACCCGCACGGCGACTGGCCGCCCTAGGTCGTGAGGGGCCAGGTCCGGGGCCGCGGTGACCTAGACTTGACCGTGGACCACGGGCGGTCGGACATCACGACGGCGCCTTCGCGCCAGCATGTGGGCCGCCCGGGACGCGACGAGGTGAAG
>JAHIJU010000226.1 GCA_018898235.1 Actinomycetota bacterium
CCGAGGGCTTCGGCTGCTACATCCTCAACCCGACCAGCCCGACCAACCTCATCGCGCCGCTGAAGAACGCCGGCAACGCGACGATCATCAACATCGACCTCGCGATGGATCTGGACAGCGCCAAGAGCCAGGGCGTCACCGTCTCGACCTTCCTCGGCACCGTGAACGAGGACGCCGGGGCCGCCGCCGGCAAGGCGCTGCTCGGCCTCGTGCCCGAGGGCTCCCAGGTCGCCGTGGTCGGCACGCTCGCCCAGGACGCCGGCAACATCGCGCGGCAGAAGGGCTTCCACTCCGTCGTCGACGGCAAGCTCACCACCGTCCAGACCGTCTCGGCCGACGCCGACCGGGCCAAGGCCAAGGAGCAGGCCTCCGCGATCCTGCGGGCCAACCCCGACCTCAAGGGCTTCTTCACGCCCGCGGGCACCCAGGCCATGGGCATCCAGGAGGCGATCGACCAGGAGGGCCGCAGCGGCCAGGTGGTGGTGGTCGGCATCGACGGCACCAAGGAGGAGCTCCAGTCCATCGTCGACGGCAAGCTCGCGGCGACCGTGGAGCAGTTCCCGTACCTCATGGGCTACCAGGCGGTGCAGGGCTGTGTGGCGGCCGCGGCGGGCAAGACCCTCCCGGCGCGCGCGGACACCCCGGTGCTCATCGTGACCAAGGACAATGCGGCAGCTGCACTGGCGTCCTCGCCGGCCCCGCCCGCCGGGTTCGACGTCCCGAACCCGTTCGCGGGCTGACGCATGAGCGTGGGATCCGCAACCCTGCCCCCGAAGGAGGCCACCGTGCTGCACGACACCCGAGCGGGCCGGCTGCACCGGTTCGCCCGCGCCGCCTCGCTCGAGGAGACCTGGATGAAGGCGACCGCACCGGCCGCCCTCGTCCTGGCCGGCATCGTCTTCTCGATGCTGTCGCCGTACTTCGCGACCTGGCGCAACGTCAACGGGATGCTGGCCGATGCGGCCATCCCCGTGCTGCTGGCCGTGGGCATGACGTTCGCCGTCATGCTCGCCGGGATCGACCTGTCGATGGCCGGCACGATGGCCCTGGCCAGCGTGGTGTTCGGGCTGTCGTACACCGCCGGTTGGGGGCTGGCGCTGTCGTGCCTGCTCTCGATCGGGGTGGGGCTGGTCGTGGGTGTGGTCAACGGCCTGTTCGTGGGCAGGGTGCGGATCCCCGACATGATCGTGACGCTGGGCACGATGGGACTGGTGCAGGGCATCGGTCTCATCGTGTCCCGCGGCATCCCGGTGCCGGTCTCGGACCCGGTGCTGCAGGCGGTGGCGAGCAGCTCGCTCGGGCCGTTCCGCTACAACTTCCTCATCGTCGTGCTGGTCGTGGTGGTGCTGCACGTGATGCTCACCCACATGCCGGTCGGCACCCATCTGCTGTCCGTCGGCGACAACGTCGAGGCCAGCAAGGCGATGGGCCTGCGGGTGCCGCGGGTCAAGCTCATCGGCTACCTCGTGTGCGGTGCGATGTCGGGTCTCGCGGCCGTGTTCATGGTGCTCTACGTCGGGTCCACGCAGCCGGCCACCAACACCGACTACGTGATGAAGGCGGTCGCGGCGACCGTGCTCGGCGGCACCAGCCTGTTCGGCGGACGCGCGACGATCTGGGGCCCCGCCCTGGGCGCGGTCCTGCTCACCGTCGTCCAGACCGGGCTGACCATGGCCGGGGTGGAGGCGTTCTACGAGCCGGCGGTGGTCGGCGTGGTCGTCCTGGCCGCGGCCAGCATGATGCGAGGGAGGCGTTGATGCCCGGGTCGCACGCGGTCGAGGTCGTCGACCTGTACAAGTCGTTCGGCAACGTCGAGGCGCTGCGTGGTGTCTCGCTCACGGTCCGCCCCGGTGAGGTCACCGCGATCGTCGGGGACAACGGGGCCGGCAAGTCGACGCTCATCAAGTGCCTGTCGGGGTACCACGCCGCCGACGGCGGTCGGATCCTGCTCGACGGGCAGGAGGTCCGCTTCGGCTCCCCGCTCGACGCCCGGCGCCAGGGGATCGAGACGGTCTACCAGGACCTGGCGCTCGCCGACGAGCTCACGGTGTGGCAGAACATCTTCCTCAACCGCGAGCTCACCGTGGGCCCGCGACCGCTGCGCCTCATGCGGCGACGGGCGATGCGGACCTCCGCGGCGCAGCTGGTCGACAGCCTGGCGGTCTCGGTTCCGTCGGTCGGCAAGACGGTGCGGCGGCTCTCGGGCGGCCAGCGTCAGGCGGTCGCCATCGCGCGTGCTGTCATGTGGTCCAGCCAGCTCGTCATCATGGACGAGCCGACCGCGGCGCTCGGCCTGCGCGAGACCGCGCAGGTCGAGGACCTCATCCGCCGGGTGGTGGACCAGGGCACGACGGTGCTGGTCATCTCGCACAACTTCGAGCAGGTGATGCGGCTGTCGCAGCAGGTCTGGGTGATGCGCGGCGGACGGGTGGTCTCGGGGCACCGGACGGCCGACGTGAGCGGTGTCGAGCTGGTCGCCGAGGTGACCGGCGCCCGCGAGTTCAGCTGATGCGGCCCCGACCCGCCGGGCGCGGGTCGGCGCCGCACGTGCGGGTCGCGGCGGTTGGTGCGGGTCCCGCCGGTACAGGCTGGTCGCGGCCGGACGTGCAGCGGCCGGACGTGCAGAAGGCCCCTCGGAGTAAGCGTCCGAGGGGCCTTCCTCTGATCGCACCACCTGCGGGTCGCCCCGAGGTCACGCCGCTCGACGCGCGGCGGGCGCCTCACCCGTGCGACCTCCGGCGAACCGGTGTCGGTGGGTGCAGCACCTGCGACCGGACCTCCCGGGTCCGAGCACGTCCCCCGCGCCGTCGCGCGCGGGCCACCAGGTATCCCTGGCGCAGCGGTCGTGCCGTTCTCCGTTCAGCCCCGATCCATCCGGTCCGCCTGCTGCTGCCACGGACCTTGCGGTCCAGCGTCGCTGCCGGTGATCCGTCGGGATCGATGGGACAGGTCTAGTCCCGGCGGCACGTGCCCGCAAGGGGGTACACGGACCAGTTTTCGTCCACAGGTTGAGCACAGGTTCGTCCACAGGGACACCTGCGAGGACGCCCGTCGGACACAGGGCTGTGCACAGAATTTGTGGATAGTTGGGGTGTCGTTCAACGTTCTCCGCGCAGCCCGCAGGTACCGTGGCACCCGGATCGAGGCCCCTCGGAGTAAGCGTCCGAGGGGCCTCGCCGTGTCTGCCGTCAGCCGCGCAGTGCGGTGATCGCCCGGGCGACGTCCTGCTCGTCGTTCCACACGTGGAAGGCCAGGCGGACCCCGCCGTCCCGCCCGGCCACGGTGCAGCCGGCAGCCGTCAGCGCCCGCCGGCGGGAACCGTCCGGGTCGGGCAGCGCGACGATGGCGCTGCCCGTCGGTTCGAGACCGAGCTCGGTGCGCACCGTGTCGGCCAGCCGCACATCGTGGTCGAGCAGCGCGCGGGGATCGAGACCGGCGAACAGCTCGAGCGCCGGCGCCGCGCCGCACCAGGCCAGCCAGGCGGGCGAGACGTCGAGGCTGCGCGCATCGTCGGCCAGGCGCATGGCGCAGCCGTACATCGAGGTCTCCGGGTCGGCGCCCGCATACCAGCCTGCGTGCACCGGCCGCAGCCACTCCAGCGCCTGCGGCCCGACGGTGGCGAACGCCGTACCGCGCGGTGCGCACAGCCACTTGTAGGCACCGGTGACCGTCACGTCGTAGGCGCCGGCGTCCACCGGCAACCAGCCGACCGCCTGGGTGAGGTCGACGAGGGTGTGGGCGCCGGTGGCGCGGGCGGCCGCCGCGATCGCCGCGCCGTCGAGCACCCGGCCGTCCGCCGACTGGACCAACGAGAACGCGACCAGGTGGTCGCCGGCGCGCACCGCCTCCGCGAGCCGCCCGGGTGGGGCCGTCCGGACCTGCACGCCGCGGTGCGCCTGGGCCAGGAACGGGTAGGTGACAGAGGTGAAGTCGCCCTCGGCGAGCAGCACCTGGGCGCCGTCGGGCAGGCTCGCGGCGACCGCGCCGACCATGACCGAGACCTGCGAGCCGATGGCGACCTGGCCCGTCGTGACGCCGACGAGTCGGGCGAAGGCGGTGCGGGCGCGCTCGACGGCCTGGTCGTAGCCCGCGAGGGTGCCCGCGCCCGCCGCCCAGGCGTCGACGGCCGCGTGCATCGCCGTTGCGACCGACCTCGGCGCCAGGCCGCTCGTCGCAGCGTTGAGGTAGCCGGGCGGCGCCGTGAACAGGTGGCGGACGTCGAGCGGGGCGGCGGTGGCGGTCACGGTTCGATGCTGCCGGTCGCCGTGCCATCACACAACGACGCATTCGTCCTGCGCGCCATCACATGACGTTATGGTCAGACGATGGCCGCCGAGCTGGACGTCGCGTCGCTGCGCGTGCTCCAGGCGATCTCGGAGCACGGCACCCTCACGGCCGCCGCCGGCGCGCTCGGCACCAGCCAGCCCGCCGTCAGCCAGCACGTGCGGCGGATGGAGCGTCGGCTCGGTACCGCGCTGCTCGACCGCTCGGGCCGGTCCGTGCGGCTCACCGAGGCCGGTCGCGTCCTCGCCCGGCACGGCCAGAGCGTCGCGACCGCGGTGCGGGCCGCGAACGCCCAGGTCGCGGCCCTGACCGGACTGCGCGCGGGCGTCGTGCGGGTGGCCGCCTTCCCGTCGTCGTCGGCCACGCTGCTCCCGGTGGCGCTCGCAGCGCTGCGGCGGGACCACCCCGGTCTCACGGTCACCTTCGACGAGGTCGAGCCGCCGGCCTCGCTGCACCAGCTGCGCACCGGGGTCTGCGACCTCGCACTGGCCTTCGCCTACCCGGGGACCGATCTGGGCCGCGGCGCCGACGACCTTGACGGGCTCGTCACGCGCCGGCTGCTGGCCGACCCGACGTTCGTCGTGCTGCCGTCCGGGCACCGGCTCGCCACCGGGCCACGCCTCGAGCTGACGGCGCTGTCCGACGAGACCTGGATCGCCGGGTGCCCGCGCTGCCGGGGGCACCTGCTCGCCTCGTGCGAGGCGTTGGGCTTCGCCCCGCGGATCGACTACGCCACCGACGACTACTCGACCGTGCTGGGCCTGGTCGCGGCCGGACTCGGTGTGGCGCTGCTGCCCGGGCTCGTGCGGCCCTATGCGGAGCGCCACCCCGGCGTCGTCGTCCGCGCCGCCGGGACCTCGGCGCGGCAGGTGCACGCGGTCACCACACCCGACCTGCTCCGGGTGCCGGCCGTCGCGGCCGTGCTCGAGGCACTGGAGCAGGCGGCCGGTGAGGTCGCCGGTGACGTCGGGCGCGGGGCTGCGGCACGTTGACCGTGCGCCCGGCGCTGGCTCAGCCCAGCGGGACGCCCATCGCCGCCGCCAGGGTGCGCAGCACGCCGTTGTCGTTGTTCGACGGCGCGACGTACGCCGCCGCCGCCCGGACCTGCGGGTGGGCGTTGTCCATCGCGACCGACCAGCGGGCCTGCGCCAGCATCCCGAGGTCGTTGAGGTAGTCGCCGAAGACCATCGTGTGCTGCGGGCCGAGGCCCAGGTTCTCCTGCAGCTCACGCAGCGCCCGGCCCTTGTCGGCGGTCGGGCTGCCCACGTCGAGCCAGTGCTGACCCGAGACCACCAGCTTGGCGTCGTCCCCGATCCCCGCGAAGTCCGGGGCGGCAGAGGCCGAGCCGGTGAAGTCGTAGACCGCGATCTTGAGCAGGTCGTCCTGGACGGTGGTCAGGTCCTCGACCACCGTCAGGAGCGCGTAGTACGGGCCGGTCTGGGCCAGGAACTTCTTGTCACTGCGCTCGACGTAGGCCGAGGACGTGCCGCACAGCACCGTGCCCGCATCGGCGCCGCGGGCCACCCGGGCCCGGGCGATCTCGACGGTGCGCATCGCGGCGTCCCGGTCGAGGCCGTCGCGGGAGATCACCTCGCCGTCCCGCAGCACCCAGGCGCCGTTCTCCGCGATGTAGAGCAGGCCCGGCCGGTCGAGCTGGCGGTGCAACGTGGCGTACTGGCGTCCCGAGGCCGCGACGAGCTGGATCCCGCGCTCCGCCATGGCGGTGAGCACCAGGTCGAAGCCGGGCCCGATGCGCTTCTCGTCGTCGAGCAGCGTGCCGTCCATGTCGACCGCCACCAGACGTAGATCGCGCACATCGCCGAGGTCGGGCAGCAGAGAGGTCACCGCCCGATCCTCCCAGGTGCCGGCGCCGGTCGGTCCGCCCCGATGCCGCGCGCAGCCGGTGCGGGTTCTTGGCCCGGCCCTGGGTTCTCGGACCGGTGCGGGCTCTCGGCCGGTGCGGGTTCTCGGCCGGTGCGGGTTTGCAGCCGAGCCTGGGCTCTCGGACCGGTGCGGGCTCTCGGACCTGCCCTGGGGCGGAAGTGGTCGGTTGGGCGCAGCGACACGCCGGGGACGGTGCCCTAACTGCCCAGTCGGAGCCGGTGGCGGTGGTCTCCCGGCACCGGGGCTGGGACGGGCGCGTGGTCGGCTCGGAGGGATCGAGGTGTGGGTGGGGCGGAAGTGGTCGGTTGGGCGCAGCGACACGCCGGAGACGGTGCCCCAACTGCCCAGTCGCAGCATGCCGGGCTGGCTGGCTGCCGGGCTGGCGGGCTGGCGGGTGGGGAGAAGCTAGGACTGGGTGGGCGGGGCGGCGAGGAGGTCGGCGACCAGGGCGGGGACGGCCTGCTCGATGGGGTCGCGGATGCAGCGGGTCGCCAGGTGGTCGTACATGGTCGGGGCGTCGTTGACGACGATCAGCTCGGCGCCGCATTCGACGGCCAGGCCGGCCAGGCTGGCCACGGGCTGCACGCTGAGGGTGGAGCCGATCGCGATGAACACCTGCGCGTCCTGGGTGGCGACGATCGAGCGTTCGAGCGCCGTATCGTCGAGCCGCTCACCGAAGTAGACGATGTCC
>JAHIJU010000227.1 GCA_018898235.1 Actinomycetota bacterium
AGGCTCTTCTCGGTGACGTAGCCCGCGAAGTACTCGCCGCCGTAGCGGGCTCCCCAGACCGCCCACACGATCGCCCCGAAGACGACGGCCACCGCGACATAGCCCGCGGACCACCAGGCGGACTCACGCAGCGTGGGCGAGTGGGCGTGGCGGACATGCCCCAGGTAGTCGACCGCCAGCATCACGAGCAGGACCGCGACAGTCAGCGCCCAAGCCCAGGCGGGAACGTTCATGGAAGACCTCCGGTGCGCAGCAAAGGGTGGCGGAGGTCTGGTCCGGAACGACCCGTCGAGCTCAGGGCCGTGCCCGACGTCACCGGGCCGGCAGTCTCTGGCGACCGTGATGACGATGACGTCGCGGGGATTACTCCCCTCCAGGGCGCAACTGTAGGCGACCGGCCTACAGCACGCAGAACTCGTTGCCCTCGGGGTCGTTCATCACGATCCAGAAACCCATCTCGGGCAGGTCGAACTCCTGGACCTGACGCGCCCCGGCCGCCACGAGCCGCACCGCCTGCGCGCGGACCTGGTCATGCGTCGCCGGCTCCTCCTGGGTGGCACCCGGCACACCGACGTCGAGGTGCAGGCGGTTCTTCGCCGTCTTCGGCTCGGGCACCTTCTGCAGGAAGAGCCGGGGACCGGTGCCCTCGGGGTCGACCAGGATGTACGCGTCGTTCCAACGCTCGGGCGGCAGCCCCCAGGCCGTGAGTGTCGCGGGCCAGTCCTCGTACGGCGCGGGCGGCGCCTCCTCCACGTACCCGAGCGCGAAGGCCCAGAACGCGCCGAGCGCCCGCGGGTCGGCCGCGTCCAGGGTGAGTGACAGTCGTCGGTCCATCGTGGCTCCTCCTACCTCGGGTGACGGCGGCGGTCGCCGACGTCCTCAGGCCGTCGCGGCCTGCATCTGCCGTAGCTCCTTCTTGAGCCCCGAGATCTCGTCCCGCAGCCGGGCCGCGAGCTCGAACTGCAGCTCACCCGCCGCCGCGTGCATCTGGCCGGTGAGCTCCTGGATGAGATCGGCGAGGTCGGAGGCGGCCGCCCCGACGAGCCTGCTGCGCTCGTCGGTGGGAACCCGGCGGGAACCGAACCCGGGGACCGGCGCCTTGCCACGGCTCGTCTGACGCCCGCCGCCGCCGAGCAGCTCCTCGGTGTCGGCGTCCTCCCTGGCCAGCAGGTCGGTGATGTCGCCGATCTTCTTGCGCAGCGGGGTCGGGTCGATCCCGTGCTCCAGGTTGTAGGCGACCTGCCGGGCCCGGCGTCGATCCGTCTCGTCGATCGCCTTCGCCATCCCGGCGGTGATCCGGTCCGCGTACATGTGGACCTCGCCCGAGACGTTGCGGGCGGCCCGACCGATCGTCTGGATGAGCGAGGTTCCCGAGCGCAGGAACCCCTCCTTGTCGGCGTCGAGGATGGCGACGAGCGACACCTCCGGCAGGTCGAGGCCCTCACGCAGCAGGTTGATCCCGACCAGGACGTCGTACTCGCCCATGCGCAGCTCACGCAGCAGCTCCACACGGCGCAGGGTGTCGACCTCCGAGTGCAGGTAGCGGACCCGCACCCCCTTGTCGAGGAGGTAGTCGGTGAGGTCCTCGGACATCTTCTTGGTCAAGGTGGTGACCAGGACCCGCTCGTCCCGGTCGACGCGGATCTTGATCTCCCCGAGCAGGTCGTCGATCTGCCCCTTGGTCGGCTTGACCACCACCTGCGGGTCCACCAGACCCGTCGGCCGGATGATCTGCTCCACCACCCCGTCCGACATCGACAGCTCGTAGCTGCCCGGGGTCGCGGACAGGTAGACGGCCTGACCGACCCGGTCGACGAACTCCTCCCAGCGCAGCGGCCGGTTGTCCACGGCGCTCGGCAGCCGGAAACCGTGCTCGACCAACGAGCGCTTGCGCGACATGTCCCCCTCGAACATCGCGCCGATCTGCGGGACGGTCACATGCGACTCGTCGATGACGAGCAGGAAGTCCTCGGGGAAGTAGTCGATGAGCGTGTGCGGTGCCGAGCCGGGCGCGCGGCCGTCGATGTGCCGCGAGTAGTTCTCGATGCCCGCGCACGAGCCGATCTGGCGCATCATCTCGATGTCGTAGGTCGTCCGCATGCGCAGTCGCTGTGCCTCGAGCAGCTTGCCCTGCCGCTCGAACTCGGCCAGCCGCTCGGTGAGCTCGGACTCGATGCCGCCGATCGCGCGTTCCATCCGCTCCGGCCCCGCCACGTAGTGGGTCGCCGGGAAGATGTGCATCTGCTGCTCGGAGCGCACGACGTCCCCGGTGATCGGGTGCAGGGTCGCGATCGCCTCGATCTCGTCGCCGAAAAACTCGATCCGGACGGCGAGCTCCTCGTACACCGGGATGATCTCGACCGTGTCACCACGGACCCGGAAGGTGCCCCGGGTGAACGCCAGGTCGTTGCGGGAGTACTGCATCGTGACGAACTTCCGGAGGAGCTGGTCGCGGTCCACCTGGTCGCCGACGCTGAGCGTGACCATCCGGTCGACGTACTCCTGCGGGGTGCCCAGACCGTAGATGCAGCTGACCGTCGCGACCACGATGACGTCGCGCCGCGTGAGCAACGAGCTGGTTGCCGAGTGCCGCAGCCGCTCGACCTCGTCGTTGATCGACGAGTCCTTCTCGATGTAGGTGTCCGACGACGCGATGTACGCCTCGGGCTGGTAGTAGTCGTAGTAGGAGACGAAGTACTCCACCGCGTTGTTGGGCAGCAGCTCCCGGAACTCCGTCGCGAGCTGGGCCGCGAGCGTCTTGTTCGGAGCCATCACGAGCGTCGGTCGCTGCACCTGCTCGATGAGCCACGCAGTGGTCGCGGACTTGCCGGTACCGGTCGCCCCGAGCAGCACGACATCCTTCTCGCCGCCGTTGATGCGCCGGGCGAGCTCGGCGATGGCCGCAGGCTGATCACCCGATGGGGTGTACGGGGAGATCACCTCGAACGGCGCGACGGTCCGCTGCAGGTCGGTCACAGGTCGCATGGCCCCACGGTACGACGCACCACTGACACGACCGATCCGGCGGCCCGGACCCGGGCCTGGGCGCCCCGCCGCTCGGGCGCGATCGGGCGAGCGCCCGGTGCAGGATCAGACCGCCTCGGCCGCCCGCTCGGCGGACAACCGGGCCCACAGCTCGTCGACCTGCCGGACGAGGTTCTCCTCGGTCCCAGCGCCGTCCAGCACCACATCGGCCGCATCGAGGCGCTCCGCGTCGCTGGCCTGGGCACCGATCCGGGCGCTGGCCTCGTCCTCGCTCAGCCCGCGCAGGTGCACGAGCCGCTCGTGGCGCTGCTCGGTGGGGGTGTGAACCACGACCAGCACGCCGAAGGAGTCGGCCTGCCCGGTCTCCAGGAGCAGCGGGACGTCGTGCACCACGACGGCATCGCCGTCCCGCGCCGCCGCAGCGGCCTCCCGCTCGGCCGCCAGCCTGCGCACCTGCGGATGCACGATGGCCTCCAGCCGTGCCCGAGCACCGGCATCTGCGAACACCACGGCGGCCAGCCCCTGCCGGTCGAGCGACCCGTCCGGGGCCAGCACCTGCGGGCCGAACGCCTCGACCACCTGGTCGAGGCCGACCGTCCCCGGGGCCACCGCATCGCGCGCCAGACGGTCCGAGTCGATCACCACCGCACCGAGCTCGGCGAACCTGCGCGCCGCGACGGACTTGCCGGCCGCGATGCCTCCCGTGAGCCCGATGCGCTGCATCCACCCATCCTGCCCCTGGTGGCGATCACGCGCCGGGCGGGTCCGAGGTACGCGCGGCACCGCGCCCGGGACGCCGACGGCCGGCCACCTCGTGAGGTGGCCGGCCGTCGTAGGAACTGCTCAGTTCCCGGTGAGCTCAGTTCCCGGTGAGCTTCTCGCGCAGAGCGGCGAGCGCCTCGTCGGAGGCCAGCGTGCCGGTCGCCTCCTCCGTGGAGGAGGAGTACGTCGACGGCACGGGACCGCTGCTGCTGACCTCGACGGGGCCGTTCGCGGCCTCCAGGTCGGCCTTGACCGCAGCGGTGACCTGAGCCCGGTGAGCCTCCCAGCGCTCGTGGGCCAGCGCGTACTGCGCCTCCCACACCTCGCGCTGGGCCTCGAAGCCCTCGAGCCACTCGTTGGTGGTCGGGTCGAAGCCCTCCGGGTACTTGTAGTTGCCGGCCTCGTCGTACTCGGCCGCCATCCCGTACAGCGCCGGGTCGAAATCCTCCGAGGTCGGGTCGAAGCCCTCGTTCGCCTGCTTGAGCGACAGCGAGATCCGGCGACGCTCCAGGTCGATGTCGATGACCTTGACGAAGACGTCGTCACCCACCTGGACGACCTGCTCCGGGATCTCCACGTGGCGCACGGCCAGCTCGGAGATGTGCACGAGGCCCTCGATGCCGTCCTCGACACGCACGAACGCACCGAACGGGACGAGCTTGGTGACCTTGCCCGGGACGACCTGGCCGATCGCGTGGGTGCGGGCGAACGTCTGCCACGGGTCTTCCTGCGTCGCCTTGAGCGACAGCGAGACACGCTCGCGGTCGAAGTCGACGTCGAGCACCTCGACCGTGACCTCCTGGCCGACCTCGACGACCTCGGACGGGTGGTCGATGTGCTTCCAGGACAGCTCGGAGACGTGCACCAGACCGTCGACGCCACCCAGGTCGACGAACGCACCGAAGTTCACGATCGACGACACGACACCGGGGCGGACCTGGCCCTTCTGCAGGGTCTGCAGGAAGGTCGAGCGCACCTCCGACTGCGTCTGCTCGAGCCAGGCACGGCGCGACAGGACCACGTTGTTGCGGTTCTTGTCGAGCTCGATGATCTTGGCCTCGATCTCCTTGCCCACGTAGGGGGCCAGGTCGCGCACACGGCGCATCTCGACGAGGGAGGCCGGCAGGAAGCCGCGGAGCCCGATGTCCAGGATGAGGCCGCCCTTGACGACCTCGATGACGGTGCCGGTGACGACGCCGTCCTCCTCCTTGATCTTCTCGATCGTGCCCCAGGCGCGCTCGTACTGCGCGCGCTTCTTGGACAGGATCAGACGACCCTCCTTGTCCTCCTTCTGGAGGACGAGCGCCTCGACCTCGTCACCGAGGTGCACGACCTCGGACGGGTCGACGTCGTGCTTGATCGACAGCTCACGGGACGGGATGACGCCCTCGGTCTTGTAACCGATGTCGAGGAGGACCTCGTCGCGGTCAACCTTGACGATGGTGCCGGAGACGATGTCGCCGTCGTTGAAGTACTTGATCGTCGCGTCGATCGCGGCGATCAGGTCTTCGGCCGTGCCGATGTCGTTGACCGCGACCTGCGGCGATGCCGTCTTCGCGGTGGTCGAGATGCTCATGTAGGGGTGGGCTCCGTTGCGGACAGGAAGTAGTGCGGACAGGGAACGTGC
>JAHIJU010000018.1 GCA_018898235.1 Actinomycetota bacterium
CGATCGTGAACGTCGTTCCCAGCCCTGCGGCGGGGAGATGGTGGCTCTGCGGGACGACCGGTCAACCGAGGTACACAGGGGACTCTACCGGGCCCCACGATGAACACGGGGTGAACCTGTGGCTACCATCACAGGATGACCCGTGAGCGAACACCCCATCAGGCGTCCGTCACCGACACGGTGGAGCTCCTGGGACTTGTCGCGCAGCTCGAGGACAGCGCGTTCGACCGGCACGCCGCGGACGCCGCGAACGCGCCCGACGCGGAGGGACGTCTGCTCCACTCGCGGTTCGCCGCCCAGTCGGTCGAACGTCGTGACCGCGTGCTGAGCCGGGTGACCGAGCTCGGCGGCGACCCGGTGGCGGCCATCGCGCCCTACAACACGGTGCTCGACGACTTCGACGTGCGTACCCAGCCCAGCACCTGGTGGGAGCGGCTGCTCAAGGGCTACGTCGGTGCCGGGGTCTCCGACGACTTCTGCCGCCTCGCGGCCCGCAACCTCGACCCGGTCTCACGGGCGCTCGTGCTCGACGTGCTGGACGATGCGGCCCAGGCCGAGATGTCGGTGCGTTCGCTGGAGAACGCCTGCGCCCAGGACGAGGTGCTCACCGCCCGCCTGGCGCTGTGGGGGCGACGCGTGGTCGGCGAGTCGCTGCAGATCGTCCAGCGGCTGCTCGTCAACCATCCCGGGCTGGCGCGGCTGATGACGCACGCCGAGCACCAGGGACCTGTGGCCGAGACGGACGGGCAGCCGGCGCTGCCGGTGGTCGAGCCCGCGACCCCGGCCGCCCCCGGCAAGGTGCTCAACGAGCTGACCGCCGAGCACACCCGGCGCATGTCGCGGCTGAAGTTCACCGCCTGACGGCCGGGCACCGGCCCGGCCTCCGTGCACGCAACGAGCCCCGCGTCATGACCTGAGTCATGGCGCGGGGCCCGTGGCGTTCCGGTCAGATCGAGCCGAAGCCCACCCGGCCACGCTGCTCGGCGCCGATCTGGACGTAGCCGATCGCAGCGGTCGGCACGATGATCCGCCGACCGCGTTCGTCGACCAGCTCCAGCGCCGGCTTGCCGGCCAGCGCCGCGGCGACCGCGGCGGCGACCTCGTCGGGGCTCTGCTCGGACTCGATCGTGATCTCGCGCGGCAGATGTTGCACGCCGATGGTGATCTCCACCAGTTCCTCCTTGGGGCCCAGCGGCGGACCTTCAGGTCCGCGGCCAGTCGATCCTAGGTCGCGGCGCTCCGGCACGTCGCGCGGCGCGGTCGTGAACGCCTCGGGGACGCGGTGGACCGCGCGGTCAGGATGCGGTGCCCGACGCGTCGCGCAGCACCCCGGCCACACCCGCCCAGGTCAGGCGGCTGACCATCTGCACGGTGCGTTCCAGGTCGGGTGCATCCGTGGCGTGCAGCCGGTACAGCGCGGCACCCTTCGAGGTCGCGACGAACGCGTGCGCGGTGAGCAGCGCCTCCTGCGGGTCCATCGGGCCCATATCGGTGAGCTCACGGGCGATCCGGGCGGTGATCTGCGTCGTCGTGTCGACCAGGCGGGCGCCGACCACGTCGTCCCGGGTGGCGTCGGACTCGAACAGCAGGCTGGCGGACTGGCCGGCGGCGTCGGCGAACTCCAGGTAGGCCCGCACGATCGCGGCCGTGACACCGCGCGGGTGCGCGCCCTCGCGGACCTCGGCCAGCGACTCCTGGACGGCGGCCAGCAGCGCCTGGGCGCGTTCGTCGACCACGGCGACGTACAGGTCGAGCTTGGACGGGAAGTGCCGGTACAGCACGGGCTTGCTGACCCCAGCGGCCTCGGCGATGTCGTCCATCGACACCTGGTGGTACCCGAGCCGGGCGAACAGCTGCTGGGCCGTCTCCAGGACCTGGGCGCGGCGCGCGGTGCGACCCATCCGCGGCGTGCGGGTGGGCGGCAGCGTCAGGGACACCGCCCCAGCGTATCGGCGCGCTCCGGGCGGGGCTGTCGGCGGTTCGTGGTGGGATCGGTCCGTGCCCACCTCCCCGTCCGTCCGGCTCGTCCGGCCGGCTCTCGCCGGTGCGCCGCGGACGGGTGCCGGTGCACCGGTCGCGCTGGACGCCACCCAGGCGGCGGCCGTGGCGGCCGGGGTCGGGCTGGGTGGCCACGTGCTGGTGCTGGGTGCGCCGGGGACGGGCAAGACGACCGTGGCGGTCGAGACCGTCCTGGGCGCGCTCGACGCCGGTGTGGACGCCGACCAGGTCGTGCTGCTGGCCGCGACGCGACGGGCCGCCGGTGAGCTGCGGGACCGGGTGGCCGCGCGGCTGCCGAGCGCGCAGCGGCCGGCGGTCCGCACCCCGTCGTCGCTCGCGTTCGCGGTGCTGCGCGCCCGGGCGGTGCTGCTCGGCAGCCCGCCGCCGACGCTGGTCTCCGGCCCCGAGCAGGACCTCGCCCTGGCCGAGCTGCTCGCCGGGCACGCCGCCGGTGACGGCGTCGAGCTGGACTGGCCCGAACCGCTGCGTGCGGCGCTCGGTCTGCGGACGTTCCGCGGGCAGCTGCGCGATCTGCTCATGCGGGCGGCCGAACGCGGGGTCGACCCCGATGAGCTCGCGGCGCTCGGCCGCGCCCACGACCGTCCGCAGTGGGAGGCGGCCGCGCGCCTGTACGCCGAGTACCTGGACACCTGGGCGCTGCGGCAGGGCACGCCCGACGCCGGGCCGCGGCTCGACCCGGCCGTCGTGGTGGACGAGGCGGTCTCGGCGCTGGCCACCTGGGAGCAGGACCTGCCGGGCAGCGTGCGCCCGTCGTGGCGGCTCGTCGTGCTGGACGACCACCAGGAGTCGACGGTGGCCACGGCGCGACTGCTCGATCTGCTCGCTGCGCTCGGCGCCTGCGTGGTGCTCACCGGCGATCCCGACAGCGCGGTCCTCACCTTCCGGGGTGCGCAACCGGCGTTGCTCGCCCGCGCCCAGGTGGCGGGGCCGGGGCCGGGTGAGCTGGGTGCCCGGACATACGTGCTCGGCACGGCGTGGCGGCAGTCGGCACCGCTGCGCGCCGTGTCGGCACGGGTCGGCGAACGGATCGGCACGGTCGGGGTCGCGGCGCACCGGGGTGCCCGGGCCCCGTCGCGGACGTTCGACGACGCGGCCGTCCGGGTCGCGCTGCTGCCCGGAGCGGCCCAGGAGGCGGCGTTCGTGGCCCATCGGCTGCGCTCGGCGCACCTGCGTGACCACGTGCCGTGGCGCCGGCTCGCGGTGGTCGTCCGGTCCGGTGCCCAGGTGCGGTCGCTGCGCCGTTCGCTGGCCGCCGCGGGGGTGCCGGTCGATGTGCTGGGATCGGACACGGCGTTGCGTGACGAACCTGCCTGCCGCCCGCTGCTGGATGCGTTCGCCCTGGTCACCCAGGTCGACTCGCTCGACCTCGAGCTGGCCTCGACCTTGCTGTGCGGCCCGCTGGGTGGGCTCGACACCGTCGGGCTGCGGCATGTGCGCCGGGCGCTGCGGGCGGCCGAGCTGGCCGCGGGCGGCACCCGGACGTCCTCCGAGCTGGTCGTCGAGCTGGTCGGGTCGACGGCGCAGGTCCCGCAGCTCACGTCCGCCCTGGCCAGACCGGTCGAGCGGCTCGGGCGCGTGCTGGCGGCCGGTCGGGTGGCCGCGCAGGCGCCCGGGGCGGATGCGTCGGGGGTGCTGTGGGCGCTGTGGGACGCCGCAGGCCTGGCCGACTCGTGGCGGCGGATCGCACTGGCCGGCGGCACGGCGGGCGAACGCGCCGACCGTGACCTCGACGCCGTGCTCGCGCTGTTCGCCGCCGCGCAGGGCTTCGTCGAGCGGCTGCCCCAGGCGCCACCGTCGGCCTTCGTGCAGTGGGTACGCGCCCAGGACCTGCGGGCGGACTCGTTGGCGCCGCAGGGCGGGGTCGGCGGGGTGCAGGTGCTCACGCCGGCGGGCGCGGCCGGGCGGGAGTGGGACGAGGTGGTCGTCGCCGGGGTGCAGGACGGCGTGTGGCCGGACCTGCGGCTGCGCGACACGCTGCTCGGCGCCCAGGCGCTCGCGGACCTGCTGGCGGGACGTGGCACGGCTGCGGCCGATGCCGCCGCGGCCGGCCAGGCCCGGGCCGCCGTGCTCGCCGATGAGCTGCGATCCTTCCTGGTCGCCTGCTCGCGGGCCCGGAACCGGCTCACCGTGACGGCGGTGTCCGACACCGATGAGCAGCCGTCCGCCTTCGTCGACCTGGTACAGCCGCCGGCGGGGGAGGACGAGGACCGGTTCGCGGGCCCCCAGACGGCGCTCGACCTGCGTGCCCTCGTCGCCGGGCTGCGGGCGCGCCTGGTCGGGGCCCGGGGCGAGGACCAGGCCGCCGCCCGGACGCTCGCGCGGCTCGCGGTCGCGGGCGTCCCCGGGGCCGATCCGGCCGACTGGCACGGGCTGGCCGGCCCGTCGACCGACCTGCCGCTGTGGGCCGAGGGGCAGCTCGTGGAGCTCTCGCCGTCGAAGCTCGAGACGGCCCAGCGCTGCACGCTGCGGTGGGTGCTGGAGGCCGCGGGCGGGGTGGGTGCCGACTCTGCCGCCGCGAGCCTGGGCTCGCTGGTGCACGAGGTCGCGGCGGCCCACCCGAGCGGTACCCGCGCCCAGCTGCAGGCCGAGCTGGAACGTCGCTGGCCCGCGCTCGGCCTCGGCGACGGGTGGGCGGGGCTGTCCGCGCGGCGGCGGGCCGAGGCGATGATCGACCGACTGGCCCTCTACATCGCCGGTGCGGGGGTGCCGGTCGCGATCGAGGAGCCCTTCGAGCTGCGGACCGACCGGGCCCTCGTGCACGGCGTCGCCGACCGGGTCGAGGCGGCCGCTCGGCCCGGTGAGGTCGAGGTGGTGGACCTCAAGACCGGCAGCACGGTCCCGAGCAAGCAGAAGGCGGCCGAGCACCCGCAGCTCGCGGCCTACCAGCTCGCGGTCGATGCCGGTGCGCTCGGCGGTGACCAGGTTCGGTCCGCGGGGGCCCGGCTGGTCTACCTGTCCCGCAACCGTGCCGGGGCCGTCCTCGACCAGCCCGCGCTGGGACCGGAGGACGACGGTCCGAGCTGGGCACGCACCCTCATCGACACGGTCGCCGACCGGATGGCCGACTCCCGGTTCACCGCGACCGCGAACGAGATGTGTGACCGTTGCCCCGCGCGCCGCGCCTGCCCGTTGCGACCCGAGGGCCGCCAGGTGGTGGGCCCATGAGCATGGTCAGCGCCGTCGAGGTGGCCCTGCTGCTGCGCCGTGACCCACCCACGGCCGAGCAGCAGGCGGTGATCGAGGGACCGCTCGTCCCCTCGCTCGTGGTCGCGGGTGCCGGTTCGGGCAAGACCGAGACGATGGCCGGGCGGGTCGTGTGGCTGCTGGCCAACGGCCTCGTCGGCCCCGAGCAGGTGCTCGGGCTGACCTTCACCCGCAAGGCCGCGGCCGAGCTCGAGCAGCGGATCCGGGTGCGGGTGCGCCGGTTGGTGCACGCGGCGGCCGACGCCGGGGTGGACCTGCCCGGCCGGACGCGGCTGCTCGACGGCACCGGCGGTGACCATGTGCTGGCCGAGCTCGCGCGCCCCACGGTCTCGACCTACAACTCCTACGCGGCCTCGCTCGTCGCCGACCATGCGTTGCTGCTCGGCGTGGAACCGGCCTCGCGGCTGCTCGGTGAGGCCGCCCGGTACCAGCTGGCCGCCGAGGTGGTCGAGACCTGGCCGCAGGACCTCGGGCTCGACGCGTCGCTGTCCACCGTGATCGACGCCGTGCTCGCGCTGGCCGGAGCCCTGAGCGAGCACCTGCTCACCCCGGCGACGGCGGCCGGGCGGATCGAGCAGCTCGCGGCCCGGCTGGAGCGCACCCCGGCCACCGGGCCCAAGGGGCACCTGAAGGATGTCACCGAGGTGCTGGAGTCGCTGCGCGCCCGGACGCGTCTGCTGGACCTGGTCGCGGCCTTCCAGGACCGCAAACGGGCGGCCGAGGCGATCGACTTCGGTGACCAGGTGGCGCTCGCGGCCCGGCTCGCCCGGCAGGTGCCGCAGGTCGGCGCCGGGGAACGCGCCCGGTTCGCCGTCGTGCTCCTGGACGAGTACCAGGACACGTCGTACGCGCAGGTCGAGCTGCTGCACGCGCTGTTCGGCGACGGGCACCCGGTGACGGCCGTGGGCGACCCGCACCAGGCGATCTACGGCTGGCGGGGTGCGAGCGCGGGCGCGCTGGCCAGGTTCCCGGCGACCTTCGCCGCGGCGGGACCGCACGGGCCCAGCCCCGCCGAGCAACGGCACCTGTCGGTCTCGTGGCGCAACGACCACGCGATCCTCGCCGTCGCGAACTGCGCGGCGGCGCCGTTGCGCGCGAGCTCACCGCTCGACGTCCCGTTGCTGGTCGGCCGCGCCGACGCCGGCCCCGGTGTGGTCCAGGCCCGGGTGGTGCTCGACCTGGCGGCCGAGGCCGCGGCGGTCGCGGACTTCGTCGTCGCGGGCCGGGACGCCGTCGGACCGGGCGCGACGGCGGCCGTCCTGTGCCGCAAACGGGCCCAGTTCGATGTGCTCGCGCAGGCGCTGCGTGAGCGGGGGTTGGTGGTCGAGGTGGTCGGGCTCGGCGGGCTGCTGGCAAGCCCGGAGGTGATCGACCTGGTCAGCGCCCTGCAGGTGATCCACGACCCGGCCCGCGGTGATGCGCTCATGCGGCTGCTCACGGGGTCGCGGACCCGGCTGGGTGCCGCCGATCTGCATGCGCTCGCCGACTGGGCGGGCCAGCTCGCCGGACCGCGCCGGCACCCCGCGGGCGACGACCTGGCGCCGGCCGACGGGGTCGATGCGGCCAGCATCGTGGACGCCCTCGACCAGCTCCCGCCGGCGGGGTGGGTCAGTCGGCGCGGTCGGCGGCTCAGCGAGCTGGGGCGGCGCCGGCTGGTCGAGCTCGCGCACGTGCTCGCGGCGTTGCGGTCCCGCACCCACCTGGCCCTGCCCGAGCTGGTCGGTGAGGCCGAGCGGCTGCTGGGTCTCGACATCGAGGTCGTGGCCGCCCGTCCGGACCTGGAAGCCGCCACCGCGCGCGCCCAGCTCGACGCCTTCGCCGAGGTGGTCGACGAGTTCGCGGGCTCCAGCGACCGTGCCTCGCTCGGTGCCTTCCTCGCCTGGCTGCAGGCCGCCGAGGAACGTGAGCGCGGGCTCGAGCTGCCGGTGGCCGTGCCCGATCCGCGCGCGGTCCAGGTCTGCACGGTGCATGCCGCCAAGGGCCTGGAGTGGGACGTGGTCGCGGTGCCCGGCCTGGTCGACGGGGTGTTCCCGGCGACCGGCACCACCGGGCCCGGCGCTCCCAAGGACAAGGGGTGGCTGACGGCGCTGGACACGCTGCCGTACCCCGTGCGCGGTGACCGTGACGACCTCCCGACGCTGCGGCCGGACGGTGCGACGACGTCCCGCGAGCTCGCCGACCGGTTCGCCCAGCTCGCCCGGGACAACGGCGCGCACCTGGTCGCGGAGGAGCGGCGCCTGGCCTACGTCGCGTTCACACGCGCGAGGTCCCGGCTGCTGCTGACCGCCGCGCGCTGGGACACCACGACGAAGCCGCGTGCGCTGTCGCCGTTCCTGTCCGAGCTGTGCGACGCGGGTCTGGTCGACCTGCTGGAGACGGTCGACGACCCGGGCGCCACCAACCCGGCGACCGCCGTGGCGCGCACCGCGGGCTGGCCGGCCGACCCCTTCGGCCCCGACGAGGCCGGCGCCAGGCGTCGGGCCGCCGTGCAGGCCGCGGCCGATGCCGTCCGCGGCGTCCGCGCGCAGCACCCGCAGGGGCCGCCGCCGATGCCCGGCGACCGGGACGACGAGCTGGTCACCCTGCTGCTCGCCGAGGACGCCGCCCGGCGCGCACCGGTCCGCGAGGCCGAGCTGCCGCCGCACCTGTCCGCCTCGGCCCTCGTCCAGCTGGACGGCGACCCGGCGGCGTTCGCGCTCGACCTGCGGCGCCCGGTCCCGGCGCGCCCGTCCACGGCCGCCCGCCGCGGGACCGCCTTCCACACGTGGGTCGAGGCCTTCTACGGCCGGGCGAGCCTGGTCGACATCGACGACCTGCCCGGTGCCGACGACGAGCTGCTCGGACCCGACGCCGAGGTCACGGCCCTGCGCACGGCGTTCCTGCGGAGCGAGTGGGCCGACCGCGCACCGGTCGCGGTCGAGGTCGACCTCGAGACGGCGGTCGCCGGCATCACGTTGCGGGCCCGGATCGATGCCGTGTTCCCCGACCCCGAGCGGCCCGACGGGGTCGTCGTCGTCGACTGGAAGACGGGCTCGCCGCCGCGCGATGCCGTGGCGCGATCGTCCCGGGAGCTGCAGCTCGCGGTCTACCGCCTGGCCTGGTCACGGCACACCGGACTGGCGCTGGACCAGGTCCGCGCGGCCTTCTGCTACGTCGCCGCCGGTGCCACGGTGTACCCGGAGCGGCTGCTCGACGAGCACCAGATCGCCGATCTGCTCGCCGCGGTCACCGCAGGCTGAGCGGGCGGGTCAGCCCGCCTCGACCTCCGGATCGACGGACACCGGCCGGGTCTGGTTGTCCAGGTCGGCGAGCATCCCGGCCGCATCGGCGACCACGTCCTGGTCACCGCTGCGCACGCCGAACAGCAGCCAGCGGGCCAGGGCCAGCTCACCGGCGAGCATCGCACGATCGGCCAGGTGCGGGTCGGTGAGCTCGGTGCGCCGCAGCTGGTAGGCCTCGACGATCGACTCGGCGGCGTCCGCGGGCGCCGCGACCAGCAACCAGGCGAGGTCGTCGGCCGGGTCGGCCACCATGGCCTGGCTCCAGCCGAGGATCCCGGCGACCTCGCCGTCGGCCACGAGCACCCGGTCGGCCGACAGGTCGCCGTGCACGACGGTGGGCCGGAACCGCCACCACGAGACGTCCTCGAGCTGGGCCTCCCAGCGCGCCAGCAGGGTCGCGGGGACGTGGCCCGTGCGTGCGGCCTCGTCGACCTCGGACTGACGCCGGCGGCGGTACTCGTCGGCCGAGTAGGCGGGCAGCCCGAGGGACTCGATGACGGCGACGGGCAGCTCGTGCAGCGCGGCGATGCACCGGCCGAGGTCGGCGGCCAGCCCGGGGCCGGGTTCGAGGGCGTCCAGCTCGCACGCCCGGCCGGTGATCTGGGCGTGCACCACGGCCCGGCCGCCCTCGGGCAATGCTGCGAACCCGACGGGCGTCGGCACCGCGAACGGCAGACGACCGGCATCGACCTGCTCGCTCAGCCGGCCCACCAGGGCGGTCTCGGCCTCCAGGGCCGCACCGGAGGCTGCATCGACGGGTGCCCGGACCACCCAGCGGCGGCGCTGCGAGTCGGCCACCAGGGCGGCGTCGGTGTCCGAGTCCGGGGCGGCGAGCGCGCGCACGTCGTACGGGTCCAGCCCGGGCACGGCGATCGTCGCGAGGGCGGCCAGGGCGAGCGGGGAGCGACGCATGGCCCCAGGCTAGGTCGCCGTCCGGCGGGCGCGGGCCGCGGGCCGCGGCGTGTCCGATGCACCGCGGGCCGGTTGCTAGCGTCGTTCCGTGACCTTCCACACCCCGCCCCTCGCCCGATCCACCGTCGACCGCGCGGCCCACCTGCGGTCGGACACCACGTGGCTCGCGGCGGCGCGGGCCGATCCGCGCAGCCGCGTGATCCTGGTGCGCGACGGGTCGGTCGCGACATCCGGTGCCGGCGGCGGCGCGGTGGATCCCTGGGCGGAACCGGTCGACGAGGTGCGGCTCGCGGTCCTCGATCCGGTCGCCGCCGGGCTGGGAGCGGACGACGGCTGCCTCTTCCTCGGCCTCGACGCGGGGGAGCTGCCCTGGTTCGCGCGCCGTCTGCCGCCGGCCGTCGACACACCGCTCACCGGGGTCGCGAGCGACCGGCTCGTCCACCTGCCGGTGCCGGCTGCGGCCGAGGTCGACGGTCTGCGCTGGACGTCGTTGCGCAGCATCGGTGCCGTGCTGGACGCACACGATGCAGGGTTGGCGGCCGCCGCCGTGGCGCTCGACCACTGGCACACGCGCCATCCGCGCTGCCCGCGGTGCGGTGCGGCGACGCAGGTGACGGCCGGTGGCTGGACCCGGGTCTGCGTGCAGGACAGCTCCGAGCACTACCCGCGCACCGACCCCGCGGTCATCATGACCGTCACCGACCGGGCCGGTCGGCTGCTGCTGGGCCGCGCGGTCGCATGGCCAGAGCGTAGGTTCTCGACGTTGGCCGGGTTCGTCGAGGCGGGGGAGTCGCTCGAGGGTGCGGTGCGCCGCGAGGTCGCCGAGGAGACGGGCGTGCTCGTCGGTGACGTGACCTACGCGGGGTCGCAGCCGTGGCCCTTCCCGAACTCACTCATGGTCGGCTTCCACGCGCGGGCGCTGAGCACCGAGCTGACGCCCGACGGGTCCGAGCTGGCCGAGGCGCGCTGGTTCAGCCACGACGAGCTGGCGGCGCAGGTGGCCGGCGGTGCGGTGGTGCCTCCCGGTCGCACCTCGATCGCGCGTGCGCTGCTGGAGGACTGGTTCGACGGACCGCTGCCGGTGCCGGGGCGCTGAGACCGGGAGGCCTCAGCCGGCCAGTCGCGCCCGGACGTCCGCGAGGGACGGGTTGGTGGCGGTCGAGCCGTCCGGGAACAGCACCGTCGGGACGGTCCGGTCGCCGCCGTTCGCGGCGATGACGAACGCCTCGGCGGTCGGCTCCTGCTCGACGTCGACCTCGGTGTAGCCGATGCCGGCCGCATCGAGCTGGGTCTTGAGCCGCCGGCAGTAGCCGCACCAGGTCGTGCTGAACATCGTCACGGTGCCCGGCTGCGGGGTCTGGGTGCTGGTCATGCCGTCCTCCGACGTCGTCCGGTGGTCCCCCGGGAGCCTGCCACACGAGGATGTGGGTGCGGGCTGCCAGACTGGCCCGCGATGTCCACCGACGATCTGCTCGACGCCCTCGACCCCGACCAGCGTGAGGTCGCCCGGGCGCTCGTCGGCCCGGTGTGCGTCCTCGCGGGTGCGGGGACCGGCAAGACGCGTGCCATCACGCACCGCATCGCCTACGGGGTCCGGACGGGCGCCTACCGCCCGAGCAGTGTCCTGGCCGTCACGTTCACGGCGCGGGCGGCGGGTGAGATGCGGATGCGGTTGCGCGCGCTCGGCGTCGCCGGCGTGCAGGCGCGCACCTTCCACGCCGCGGCGCTGCGTCAGCTCGGGTACTTCTGGCCGAAGGTGGTCGGGGGTGCCCCGCCGCGGCTGGTCGAGGCGAAGGCGCCGCTGATCGCCGAGGCGGGACGTCGGGTCGGGGTCCAGGTGGACCGGATCGCGGTGCGCGACCTGGCCTCGGAGGTCGAGTGGGCGAAGGTCAGCCTGGTCGCGGCGGACGACTACGTCGCGGCAGCGCAGGCGACCGGTCGCGGCGAGGTGTCCTCGGCGGACCCGCAGGCCGTGGCGCGGCTGCTCGCGGCGTACGAGGACGTCAAGACCGAGCGCGGGGTCATCGACTTCGAGGACGTGCTGCTGCTGCTGGCCGCGATGCTCGTCGACCACCGCGCGGTGGCCGACGAGGTGCGCGCCCAGTACCGGCACTTCGTCGTCGACGAGTACCAGGACGTCAGCCCGCTCCAGCAGTACCTGCTCGACCAGTGGCTCGGCGGCCGCCACGAGCTGTGCGTGGTGGGCGACCCGGCCCAGACCATCTACTCGTTCGCCGGCGCGAGCCCGCACCACCTGCTCACGTTCACCCGCACCCACCCGGGCGCCCAGGTGGTCCGCCTGGTGCGTGACTACCGCTCGACCCCCCAGGTGGTCGAGGCCGCGAACCGGCTGCTGGTCGCCGGTCGCCGTCCGTCGGAGCCGAGCCCGCTGCAGCTGGTGGCCCAGCGACCCGACGGTCCGGCGGTCCGGTTCGTGGCCTACGACGACGACGAGGCGGAGGCCGGTGCGGTGGCCCGTCGCTGCGCCCGGCTGGTGGCCGACGGGACCCCGGCCGGGCAGATCGCGGTGCTGTTCCGCACCAACGCCCAGTCCGAGGCGTTCGAGGAGGCGCTCGCGACCGCCGGTCTGGGGTACCAGGTGCGCGGCGGCGAACGGTTCTTCGCCCGGCGCGATGTGCGCGACGCCCTGGTGCTGCTGCGCGGCGGTGCGCGCTCGGCGGATCCGACGGTGCCGCTCGGCGGTCAGGTGCGCGACATCCTCATGACGGTCGGCTGGGCGCAGGACCCGCCTGCGGCGCGCGGCGCGGCACGCGAGCGCTGGGATGCGATGAACGCCCTGGTCGGCCTGGCCGACGAGCTCGCCGAGGACCCGGCGCGCGATGAGCCCGCCACCGTCCGCGACCTGGTGGCGGATCTCGACGAACGTGCGGCGTCCCAGCACGCGCCGACGGTCGACGGTGTCACGCTCGCCTCGCTGCACGCGGCCAAGGGCCTGGAGTGGGACGCGGTGTTCCTCGTCGGGCTGTCCGAGGGGTTGCTGCCGATCTCGCTGGCGGAGTCCGACGAGCAGATCGCCGAGGAGCGTCGTCTGCTCTACGTCGGCATCACGCGGGCCCGGGTGCACCTCGAGCTGTCCTACGCCCGCTCCCGGTCGGGCGGTGGCCGGGGCAACCGCCGGGTCAGCCGGTTCCTCGTGCCGCTGTGGCCGCAGGCCGTACCGCCCGCGCCGCGGGGGAGTCAGGCGCCGCTCGATGTCGCACTGCTCGACCGGCTGCGCGCCTGGCGGTCGCTCGTCGCCGACCAGACCTCCAAGCCGGCGTTCACCGTGCTGTCCGACTCGGTGCTCGACCAGGTCGCCCGCAGCCGTCCGACGTCGTTCGCCGACCTGGCCGCGATCCGCGGCATCGGCCCGGCGAAGATCGAGCGGTTCGGTGCCCAGGTGCTCGCGGTGGTCGCGGGACGAGCGGTCTGAATGAACTTCTCGACCTCGTCGGTAATTCACTTGGCAGCCGCCGGGACCGTGACCTACGGTGGCCGAGTCCTTGTTCGTGGGTCCGCGCTGGAAGGCGCCGTGCCCGTCCCGGAAGGAGGTGGCTCGCTCATGAAGATGTACCTCAGCTCGCACGAGGCGGCATTCGCACGCCCGATCGTGCAGACGCTCCGCGGCGCCACCCCCGGCTTCCAGGGGCGTGGTCTGCCCGCTGGCGGCGCGCTGGTTGGCGCCCGTGGCACTGCCACATCCGATCTGTCCAGGACAACCGTGGTCTGACCCCGTCGAGGGTCGCCTTACGACCGCGGAGTCCTCACCGGATCCGCGGTCTTCTGCTTTCTCGGGGTTCCCCGGGCGCAGCAGGTGCGGATCTTTGCACCGTCGCTCACCCGCAAGGACACACCAGGAGGCCATCGTGCGGCCCACCATGCTGCTCGACCTTCCCACCACCGGTCTCGGCGCCCAGCGCCAGCTGGATCCCGATGGGCTCGACCAGCTCGTCGTCGATCGTGCGCCGTGCCGTTCTCACGACCCCGAGCTCTGGTTCGCCGAGCGCACCGCGCAGGTCGAGCAGGCGAAGGCCCTGTGCCGGCTCTGCCCGCTGATGGCGGACTGCCTCGCAGGTGCGATCGACCGTGCCGAGCCGTGGGGCGTCTGGGGAGGTCAGGTCTTCGTCGGCGGCGTCGTCGTCGCGACGAAGCGCGGCCGCGGCCGTCCGCGCAAGGACGCGGCGGTCGCGTGACCCGGCCGGGGCCCCGCGCCCCGGCCGGGTCATCGTCCTCACGGACTCACCCTGCGGCGTTCACGCCGCCCTCAGCTCCGGCGCAGGCCCGGGCGAAGGGCCACGGCGACGGCGGCGTACCACAGCCGCAGCCCGGGTGGGCGGGCCAGATGCGTTCGCGGGGAACCGCGTCGGGCAGCTGGACCTGCCACGTCAGACCGGGTCGGGCGGGCTCACCGTCGAGCCGCCCGAGCACCATGGCGGCGCCCAGGTGCGCGGCGACCCCGGCGAGCACCGGCACATGGAGGTCCCCCGGTGCGTGCCTGCGCGCCACCGCGAGCTGATGGAGCAGCACCGGCCACAGCGGGTCCGCGTCGGCGCGGTGCAGGTCCAGGCAGCGCAGGCACGCACCGACCCCCGGCTCGACGAGCGGCCCGACCAGCACATCGGCCTCCCGCACCACGACCGACAGATGGGGCAGCCCGCAGGCGAGGAGGGTCGCGGCGCGCACCGGATCGGCCACCTCGGCCTCGACGAGGACCAGCACATCCGGGTCCTCGTGCGGGGTCAGGGCGCTCACGTGGGGAGCCACGTCGCGCAGGATGCGGGTGGCGACCTCCTGGCGCGCACCGCCCACATCGCTCCAGCGGTAGCCGGCCGGGCCGACGTCGTAGGACCGGACGGGGAGCGGGTCCTCGAGCCGCAGCGCACCGACGCCCGAGGCGGCGAGGGTGGCCGCCAGGGCGAGACCGGTGGGACCGAGCCCGATGACGCCGACCGAGGACCCCTGGCGCCGGTCCACGCGGCCGCGGCCGTCGCCGACCGGGTCGAGCAGGCTCCAGCTGATCGCATCGACCGCGCCGGCCGGTGGCGGCGGGCGGCGCGGACGTGCCGGGACCAGGGCACCGGCCTGCTCCAGCGCGTCGAGCAGCTCGTTCCAGCGGTGAGCGGCCACCCCTGGTGCTGCCTCGGGTGCGGGCGCACCGGGCGCCAGCGCGAGCAGGGCGGCGCGTTCACCCGGGGTCAGGTCGGGGACGCGGACGGCCCACCGCGGATCGCAGCCGAGCTGGACCCCGGCCTCGGCCAGGTCGAGGACGCGCAGACCTGCCCGTAGCTGCCGGGCCGGTCCACCCATGACGTCCCACCCCTCACGCGGGCCGACCGGGACCGGCCGGCGCCGCCACAGTGCCAGCGTGGGTGGCCGGACGGCGCCCGTCGTCCACAGCCGAACGTGCGCGGGGACGACGAAGGGGCACCGCC
>JAHIJU010000228.1 GCA_018898235.1 Actinomycetota bacterium
GCTCGCCAAGTGCTGCACACCGGTGCCGGGCGACCAGATCATCGGGTTCGTGACCCGAGGGGCCGGGGTCTCGGTGCACCGCACCGACTGCATCAACGTCGACGACCTGCGTCGCCAGCCCGAGCGCATCGTGGACGTGGACTGGAGCCACACCAGCTCCCAGCTCTTCCTGGTGCAGATCCAGGTGGAGGCGCTCGACCGCTCGAGGCTGCTGTCCGACGTCACCCGGGTGCTCTCGGACCACCACGTGAACATCCTGTCCGCGGCCGTCTCGACCTCACGGGACCGGGTGGCGCTCTCCCGCTTCGTGTTCGAGATGGCCGAGCCCTCGCATCTGGCCTCGGTGCTCGCCGCCGTCCGCAAGGTGGAGGGCGTCTACGACGTCTACCGGATCACCGGTGCCAAGGCTGCGGGGGAGCCGGCGATCCGCGCGTAGACGCCGCAGCCGCGCCGACGCCTGCCGGGTGCCTCGGGCCCGACCCAGGTCGGCCAGCGTTCGCAGACCGGCCTCGACGTCCAGGCGACCGGTCTCGGCGAGCCGCACCAGCCAGTGCTCGGCCTGCGCACCCTCGACGAACCTCGCGACGTCCAGCCCGGTGCGCTGCACGTTGGTGACGGCGACCCCGGCGAGCGGCTCGAGATCGTCGTCGAGCAGGGTCGCCTCGTGCGAGACCAGGTCGGGCCGCGGGTCGATGCGCCGGGCGCCGGGTCCGACGAGCAGCTCCAGCCGGCGTGGTGGGGACCCACCGAGGTGCACCCAGGCAGCGGCGAGCCGGCCGACCACCGCGCGATGCGGTACCCGCCCCACGAGCGACTGCGCGCGCAGCTCGGGTGTGCACTCGAGGTCCGCGCGCACCGCCGAGTCCCAGCCGATGGGCAGGTACGCGCCGTCGAGCAGGAGGCCGGTCCACGCTCCGCAGGACACCTCGGCGCGGCGCACCAGCGGCGGGGCCTGGGGGACGGGGCGGTTGAGCTCGGACCAGACGGACACGGGCCGAGCATGACGCACCCGGCCCGGACTGTGCCGGGCCGGGTGTGGACGACCTACGTCAGCCGCGCGACTCGCGTGCGGCCTGCTCGGCCTGGGCGAGCCAGGCTCGTCGGGCGTCGAGCGCCGCCCGGACCTCGGCGGCCTTGCGGGTGTTGCCGGCTGCCTCAGCCTTGGCCAGATCAGCCTCGAGGCCGGCGATGGTGGCTTCGAGCTGCGCGGCGAGACCCTCGGCGCGCGCCCGCGTCTCGGGGTTGGTGCGCCGCCACTGCGCGTCCTCGGCCTCGCGGATGGCCGTCTCGACCGCCCGCATGCGCCCCTCGACCCGCTGCACATCGGCGCGCGGCACCTTGCCGGCGGCCTCCCAGCGGGTCTGGATCGAACGGAGCGCCGACTTGGCGGCACCCAGGTTCTGCACCGGGACCAGCGCCTCAGCCTCGGTCAGCAGCTCGAGCTTGACCTGCAGGTTCGCTCCGAACTCGGCGTCGGTGGCTGCGGCCTGCGCGTCACGGGCGGCGAAGAAGGCGTCCTGCGCCGCGCGGAACTGCGCCCAGAGGGAGTCGTCGACGGCGCGGGCCGCGCGGCCCGCGGCCTTCCACTCGGCCATGAGGTCCCGGTACGCACCGGCCGTGGCGCCCCACTCGGTGCTGGTGGACAGTGCCTGCGCGCGGGCGACGAGCGCCTCCTTGACCGCCCTGGCCTCGGAGTTGCGGGCCTCGAGCTCGGCGAAGTAGTGCCGGCGCTCACGGTCGAACGTCGTCCGGGCGTGGCTGAAGCGCTTCCAGAGCGACTCCTCGCTGGCCCGGTCGATGCGCGGTCCGCCCCGCTGGGCTTCCTTCCACGCGTCGAGGAGCACACGCAGCTGCTCACCGGCGGGCCGCCACTGGATGCGCGACGGGTCGGTCTGGGCGATCTTCTCGGCCTGCTCGACGATCGAGGTCCGCTCGGCGAGTGCGACCTCACGGGCCGCTGCGCGCTCGGCCTCGGCGACGGCGCGGCGGGCCGCGGCGACCTCACGCAGACCGTCGAGCCGCGCCCGCAGACCGACGAGGTCACCGACAGCGGGCGGTTCGGCCAGCTCATCGGTGAGCTTGGCCAGGGTCTGGTCGATCTCCTTGATCGCCAGGTCCGTCGCCTGCAGCCGCGCCTCGAACAGCGCCACCTTGGCCGACAGGTCGAGGAACCGGCGCACGTACAGCGCGAGCGCGTCGGGCGCGGCCGCCCCGGGCACCTGGCCGACGATGCGCTCGACGTCGCCCTCGACGACGTAGACGGTGCCTTCGGCGTCGACGCGCCCGAACTGTGCGGCACGTGCGGCCTCGGCGGGATCGACCGGGGGAGCCGGGGCAACGGCGGGGGCCGCGGCGGGTGCGGCGCGACCGGGCCGCACGGTCGGGCGAGGTCCCGGGTGCACCGAGGCAGGGGACGGTCGGGGGCCGGGGTGCGGGGCCGGCCGGGGTGCGGGCGCGGGAACCGGGCTCGGGTGGGCTTCCTCGGCGGCGATCGGCTCCGCAGCCATCGGCTCCGCAGCGGCGGGCTCCTCGGCGGCCGGCTCGTCGGCCGAGGGCTCCGCATCGGCGACCGACTCGGCGCCGACGGTTTCGTCGGGAACGACCGGCTCGGCGGCGACGGTCTCGTCGGGAACGACCGGCTCGGCGGTGACGGAGTCGTCGGTGGCGGGCTCGACAGCGTCGGCCACGGCGCCGGTCTCGGCCGCCGCCCCGCCC
>JAHIJU010000019.1 GCA_018898235.1 Actinomycetota bacterium
CGTGCAGCACATAGGACGATCGGCCCCGGCGGCTGCCCGATCGTGGAAGACTGCCGCCATGGCAGGACGAGGACGCTGACAGCGATGGTGCGCAGACCAGGGCTGATCGATGCCTCTGTCGAGGAGTTGCGGTCCCGGATCGTGTCGGGGCAGTGGCCGGTAGGCACTCGCATCCCGACCGAGCCGGCGCTCGTCGAGATGCTCGGTGTGGGGCGCAACACCGTGCGCGAGGCCGTGCAGGCACTCGTGCACTCCGGTCTGGTCGAACGTCGGCAGGGTTCGGGCACCTATGTGCTGGGCGTCTCCGAGCTCGCCGTCACGATGGGCCGCCAGATCGCCGATGCGCGCCAGTCCGATGTGGTCGAGGTGCGGCGCGCCCTGGAGGTCGAGGCCGCACGGCTCGCAGCCCGACGCCGGACCCCGGCCGAGGCCGCCGCGATCGAACGGGCCCGCACCGAACGGCGCGACGCGTACCTGGCGGGCGACCTGGACGCGATGGTCGAGACGGACCTGTCGTTGCACCGGGCCATCGTGCGGGCCTCGGGCAACCCCGTGCTCATCGACCTGTACGACAACCTCATCGACGCCATCGGCGAGAACATCCGGTTCAACTTCGTCACCGACGGCGAGACGCACGGCGCTCAGGCGCACGACGGTCTGGTCACCGCGATCCTCGACCAGGCCCCGGGTGCGGCCGGCCGGGAGACCGCCGACTACCTCTCGGCGCTGCTCGACGAACCCGAGGGCTGATAAGGTCGTCCACCGAACGTCCGCGAGGGCGTCCCGCGCCTGTAGCTCAGTGGATAGAGCGTCTGCCTCCGGAGCAGAAGGTCGCAGGTTCGAATCCTGTCAGGCGCACGTTCGTCACAGGGCCCCACCTCTGCTGAGGTCGGGCCCTTTGTCGTACCGCCTGACCTGCACGAACACCAGTCGGGCGGCGGGCGACCGCAAGCGGTGCCGGACGGGCGCCGTACGTGGGCGTCCGAAGGGTGGCGCTGCCAGGTGCGCCATCCCACCCCTACGTTCTGCCGCAACCCTAGCGGGAGAAGGTATACATTTTGCCGCAGGAGAAGCGGCAGAAGGTGCACCCTCTGCCGCACGAGGGGGGTCAAGTGAAGCCAGGCGACGTCACACAGCGACTGACCTCGGGCAACCCGTGGTGGCGTGACGCCCAGCGATGGGCTGAGCGCGACGTACAGATGCGCGCGGCCGCCACGGCCGGCTTCACCTACGAGCCCCAAGCCCTCGACTCGGTGCCGCAGGGAGCATTGGTACTCCTGCGAGGTCCCCGCCGGGTCGGCAAGTCCGTGGAGCTGAAGCGGTTCGCACAGAAGCAGCTCGAGAACGGCGCGCCACCGCGAGCGATCATCCACGCCGCCGTGGACGGTTGGCGGGCGCGCGACCTGCGCACCCTCGTCGAGACCGGCAAGCGTCTAGCACCCTCTGGGTGTGAACACCGGTGGTGGCTCATCGACGAAGTGAGCTCGGTCGCCGACTGGGACTCCGAGATCAAGAACCTGAGGGACAACGACCCGGAGTTCTCCCAAGACACCGTCGTCCTGACCGGATCCAGCGCCCGCGACTTGACCCGGGCGACCTCCAGCCTGGCTGGCCGGCGGGGCCCGGTTCAGCGCCCCGACCGCACCCTGCTCCCGATGGGCTTCAGGTCGTTCGCGGACGTGATGCTCACAGCTCGCGGAGAAGCGCTGCCAGGCACACCACAGCTGGCGCCGATGGACCTGCGGTCCGCGAGCGCCGCCGCGGTCTTCGACACCCTCCTTCCGTGGGAGAACGAACTGACGGCCTGGTGGGAGATCTACCTGCGCGTCGGGGGCTTCCCCCAGGCGGTCACCGCCCAGGTTCGCGGGGACGATCTTGGGCCCGTCGTCCAGGCGCTGTTCGACGTGGTCCAGCGAGATGCGTTCGGTTCGGCCGGCCTGTCGGAGTCCGAGGTGGGTGCGCTGCTGGCTCGGCTGAGCGAGAACCTCTCCAGCCCGGTGAACCTGACGACGATCGCCCAGGACATCGGGGTCAGCCCGGACACGATCAGTCGGCGACTGAACGACCTGGCCGCCGCCTACGTGCTGTGGCCCTGCCACGCGGCCGAGGGGATGCGGCCCCGGATGGGCGCCCAGGCCAAGCGCTACTTCATCGACCCTTTGTACGCCCGCCTGGCGCACGAACGCAGCGCGAGCCAGGTGACGCCGGACAACACCCAGCTCACCGAGCAGCAGCTCGGCGTGGCGCTACTGCGCGCTGCGGAGATCGCCTCACCGGGCGGCCATGCGTCGTTCGACCGGGTGCTGTACGAGCGAACACCAGCCCGCAAGGAGATCGACTTTGTCGGGCCGGCGCTGACCCCAGTGGCCATCGAGGGCAAGTACACCGACTCGGGCACGTGGGTTGGCGATGCGGCGACGGTGAACGCGAGTGCCCACGCCGGGGTGCTCGCGACCCGGTCCGTCCTCGACACCTCCGCGGTGACCCCGGACAAGGCGTGGGCCATCCCGGCCGCATTTCTGGCCTACTCGATCGACACCTGAGCGGTGCCGCGCGGACGTCACAGGCCCAGGAGCAGGCTGGCGAACTCCGGGGAGCGCCACAGCTCGGCGACGCGTCCGGCGTGCTCCAACGCTGCGACGACGCGGTCGGGCGGGCCGCCAGTGGAGAGCCCTTCGTGCGCCTCAACGGTCGCCGCGGACGGCTGAACCCGGCCGCGTCCGACACGCCAGCTGGCTGTTGACGCGGCGTGCGACCGGTGGCAGCGAGTCGTTTGGAAGCGACATCGCAGGAGCGAACATGCTGGTGGACGGCGCAAGGACGAGCGACGGATCCCACACGGCGATGAGCGACACACCCAGCGTCTGCCTCCGGAGCAGAAGGTCGCAGGTTCGGATCCTGTCAGGCGCACCGAAACGTCGAAGGTCAGACTCTGCTCATCCGCATCGAGTTTGAGCTGGTGCCCACCTCGCGGCTCCTGGTCGGCGATCCGGCGCGACTCAACGCTGGTGAGTCACGGCAACGGGACCATGCGCTGACGGCAGCTCGGGCACCGAGCGGGATGGTCGCCGCCCTTCGCCCCTCTCGGGGCGCGGTCGCATCGCATCCCTCTCAGCGTTGTCCGTCGCCCGTGGAGCGAAGGCCCCTGAGGCCGGTGCGGATCTCGCTGATCAGGATCTCGGGCTGCTCGAAGGCTGCGAAGTGTCCGCCCTTGTCGGCCTCGCCGTAGTGAATCAGAGTGGTGTAGGTGTCTTCGATCCAGCTTCGCGGCAGGCGCGGGATGTCGCGCGGGAACACGGTGACCGCGACCGGCAGTGCGAGCCTCGGTCCGGTAAAGCTGCCCGAGCTGTTCTCCCAGTAGATGCGACCGGACGACGCGGCACTGTTGGTGAACCAGGAGAGCGAGATCACGTCGAGCATGTCATCGGTGCTGAGCGCGTCCTCGGCGAGCCCGTGATTGTCGGTCTTGGACTGGAACTTCTCGTAGATCCAGGCCGCCTGGCCGGCCGGAGAATCCGCCAGCGCGATTCCTACGGTCTCCGGCTTGGTCGCCTGAAGGTGGTTCGATCCGCCGAGCTGGCCGGTGTAGAGGGCGAGGGTGTCCACGGCGTAGCGCTCCTCGGGTGACAGCGTGTCGGGGATCTGTGCGGGAAAGGCGAACTGGGTGTTCAGGTGGATCCCGAGGAGCCCCTCAGGCCGCATGGCCCCGAGGGCCGTGGTCACGACGGCGCCCCAGTCACCGCCCTGAGCTGCCCAGTGGTCGTACCCAAGACGCCTCATGAGCTCCACCCACGCGGTTGCGATGCGAGCGACGGTCCATCCCGTCTCGGCGGGCTTCTGGGAGAACCCGAACCCGGGCAGCGACGGGATGACGACGTCGAACGAGTCCTCGACGTCTCCTCCGAACGCCACCGGGTCGGTCAGGGGGCCGATCAGCTTCAAGAACTCGACGATCGATCCCGGCCATCCGTGCGTGAGGATGAGCGGCATCGCATTCGGGTTCTTCGACCTGACGTGGATGAAGTGGATGTCCAGCCCATCGATGGTGGTCAGGAAGTGCGGCAGACGATTGAGCTCCGACTCGAACCGGCGCCAGTCGTATTCCTGCGCCCAGTAGCTGACCAACGCTTGAGCATGGTGCAGGCGGACCCCCTGCGACCAGTCGGGGACGGTTTCGGCGTTCGGCCATCGCGTCGCGGCCAAGCGCTGCTTCAGGTCCGCGATCTCGGAGTCCGAGATCGCGACGACGAACGGGCGGACCAGGGGTGCGGGTGCGGGCGTCGGTGCGGTCATTTCCTTGTTCTCCTGAACTCTTCGAGGCGCGGGCGTCGGAGTGCGTCGATCTGCCCGTTCCCGACGTCCGCCGGGCCATCGATGACGAGACGCGGGGCTCAGTTGCACACCGGTGTGCAACGTACGCTGTTGCACACCGGTGTGCAAGGATGACCAGGTGCAGACCCATCCCGCCGCGTGCGCCCCATGAACGACACACGGGAGCGCATCCTCGACGTCGCACTCGATGTCCTGGGACAGCACCCGGACGCCGGCATGGGCGAGATCGCGTCGGCTGCAGGCGTGGTCCGCCGCACCGTCTACGGCCACTTCCCGTCCCGCACCGAGCTGGTGCGGACCCTCGCGCAACGGGCCGTGAGCGAAGTCGCTGCCGTGCTCACCGAGGCGAACGCCTCAGACGAGGGAGCCGATGCGGTGTGGGCCGACTTCATCGCCCGCCTGTGGCCCCTGGTGCACCGCCACCGGGTGCTGGTGGTGCTCCGGCGCGGCGAGTACGGGGAGGAGATCCACGCCCTGCTCGCGCCGGTCGACAGAACCCTTGCCAGCATCGTCGAACGGGGTCAGGGCGACGGGGTGTTCGGCCGGCACCTGCCCGCGGACATCCTCAGCCAGGTCGCCTGGGCGGCCGTGTTCACCATCGCAGACACCGACCTCGCCGCCGGGACCGCCGGCGCCCGCGCGGCAACGATCACGAGCCTGCTCATCCTGGGAGTCCCCGAGGCCCGCGCGAAGGCCCTCGCGGATGGTCCGGGAACCTAGGGCCTCGTCGCGCTCCTCGCTCCGATGGAGGAGTCAGTGCTCCTGCGGTCGTGCGGTGCGCGGCAGCAGCGGCACCAGCGCGCAGCAGAGCAGGACGACGGCACCGACGACGGCAAGGCTCGCGAGCATCCCATCGACGGACGCCGCACCGGTCCCCGCGAAGAACACGGTGGTGATCGCGGCGCTCCCGGCGGCGTTGGACAGCTGCTGCACCGCGTTCAGCGAGCCGCTGGCACTGCCGGTCTCGTGGGTGTCGAGGTCACCGAGGGCGAAGCTGAAGATCGTGGCGTAGCAGGCGCCCATCCCGAGCCCCACGAGGGTCAACGGACCTGTCAGTGCCCACAGGCCCGCGGTCGCGCCTGCGGCCGCCACCACGAGTCCGGCCCAGGCCGCACCTGCCAGCGTGAGAAGCAGACCGATCAGGACGAGCCTGCGTCCCAGTGTGGCCATGACGATGCCGCCGGCGACCGACGCCACGATGAGTCCGACCGCGATGGGGGTGGTCGCCAGCGCGGCGTGGAAGGCGTCGGCGTGCAGCAGTCCCTGCAGGTACAGCGAGGCCGTGTACAGCAGTCCGGCCACGGCGGCGAAGTACAGCACGCCCATGAGGAGACCGGACACGAAGCCACGGTTCTTCAGCAGCGACGGGGTGATGATCGGTGCTGCCGCCACGCGCTGGCGCCAGACGAACAGCACGGAGCCGGCGATGCCGAGGCCGATGAGCATGAAGGGCACCGCGCCCCAACCACCGGACGCTCCCTCGATGAGACCGCCGAGCAGCCCGAGCATGGTCAGACCGAGCAGGCCGGCGCCGAGGCCGTCGAGCACGACGGACCGCTCGCCGATGTCCCGCGGGAGCACCGTGACGGCGGTGGCGATGGCAATCAGCCCGACGGCTAGGTTGATGATGAACACCGACCGCCAGCCCCACCCGAACACGTCGGCGTGGATGAGGAAGCCGGCCAGGATCGGGCCGCCGACGGCGGCGATCCCGTTGACGGGGCCGAAGGCGCTGAACGCCTTGCCGACCTGGTCGCGCGGGTACACCGCCAGCAGGATGCCGAAGCCCTGAGGGATGAGCAGCGCACCGAACGCGCCCTGCACGATCCGGCTGACGATGAACATCTGCGGGTCGAGCGCCAGGCCGCAGGCGGCCGAGGCGGCGGTGAACCCGATCAGCCCGACGAGGAACATCCGGCGCAGCCCGAACTTGTCGCCCAGACGCCCGCCGACGACGAGCAGGACGCCGAGTGCGAGCGCGTAGCTCGCTCCGGCCCACTGGATGAGCTGCTGGCCGCCCCCGAGCTCGGCGGCGATCGTGGGTGCGGCGATGGTGGTGATGGTCGAGTCGAGCAGGTCGAGCATGTCGGCCGCGAGCACGACGGCGAGGATGAGCGCCAGCCGCAACGGGCTGGTGACCCGCGGGGCTACCGCGGTGGCGATGGTGGTCATGTGGACTCCTGGCGTGAGAACGAACAACGTTCGTGACGATCGATGTTCGCCACAGTAGTACGAACGCCGTTCGTGTCAAGCGGTGTTCGTGGCGAACGACGTTCGAATCGCGCGCAGTTCGATACGGTCGAGGCATGCGTGATCGCGAGCAGGCGCCGGTGAGCCGCCGCGCCCGTCCCGCCAAGGAGCCGCTGAGCCGCGAGGCGATCGTGGCTGCAGGGCTCCGCGTGCTCGACTCTGAAGGACTGGGCGCCCTCACGATGCGCCGGGTGGCGCGAGAGCTCTCCACCGGCGCGGCCTCGCTCTACGTCTACGTCGACAACCGCGACGACCTGATCGCCGCCATGGTGGACAGCGAGCTCGCGGCCGTCGCGCTCCCGACGGAGGGCAGCTGGCGGGAGAAGGTCACGACGATCGTGACGTCCCAGGTCGCGGCCCTCACCCGACACCGTGGTCTCGCCGTGGCGGCGCTCGGGACGATCCCGGTGTCCCCCAACGCCAGCCTCGTGGGCGAGCACCTGCTCAGCGCCCTGCTCGAGTCCGGCGTCGACGAGCGCACAGCGGCGTGGGCGGTCTCCCTCATCGACCTCTGGACCGGCGCGACCGCGGCCGAGCAGGCCCTCAACGAGGAGCACGGGGCGACCGGCTCGAACGGTTCCGACGCCCTCGGGCGCATCGACGAGTACTGGGGCACGCTCGACCCGGCCGTCTACCCGGCCGTGCGCGCGATGCGAGAGCTGCTGCTCAGCGGCAGCGACGACGAACGCGCAGCCTGGGGCCTCGACGTGATCCTCAACGGCGTCCTCGCAACCCCCGCCCCGCCGTCGCAGGAGAGGACCGGACCACTGCCCTGAGCAGGCTCACCGGCGGTACAGTCCTGGCACAACCGCACCGGAAAGAGCTGCTCGGCGATGCAGGCGTTGACGCACCTGCCCTTGATGGTGCCCTCGGTCTTGCCGGTCGCGCGTCCGTCGCAGCCCCGGTCACAACCGGCCGATGAGCTCCGGCAGCGCACCGTCGCGGGCGAACACCGGCAGCGTCCCCAGCGGGGCGTCGCGGACCACCACCTGACCGCCGTCGAGCACCTCACCCGTGCGCAGGCAGGTCCAGCGTGCACCGGCAGGCAGGAGCACGGCACGTGCGCGGGCGCCGGGTTCCAGCACCGGCGCCACCAGCAGGTCGGCACCGAGCAGCCACTGGTCGGCGGCGTCCCAGCACGCCGCGTCGTCGGGGAACTCGACGAACAGCGGGCGCATGACCGGCTGGCCTTCGGTGTGCGCCTGGGCCATCACCTCGCGCAGGTACGGGCGCAGGGCCTCCCGCAGCCGGACGAACCGGGCGAGGATCTCGTAGACCTCGTCGCCGAACGACCACAGCTCGTTCGGGCCACCGCTGCGCAGCCGTCGCGAACCATCGGCCGCGGTCACCTCCTCGTACGGCAGGCGGTCGCCGTGCAGGCGCATCACGGGCATGAACGCCCCTGCCTGGAACCAGCGGACCAGCAGCTCGTGGAAGGCCGGGTCGGTGCTGTCGCCGGCGTGAAAGCCGCCGATGTCCGTGGTGAACCACGGGATGCCCGCCACCCCCATGTGCAGCCCGGCCGTGATCTGGGCACGCAACGCGGGCCAGGTCGAGGCGATGTCGCCGGACCACACCAGGGCGCCGTAGCGCTGCGAGCCGGCCCAGGCGCACCGCACCAGGTTGACCGCATCGCCGACGCCGTCGCCCTGCTGGCCCTCCCACACCGCACGGGAGAACGCCTGCGGGTAGATGTTGCCGACCTGCGACCCCGGACCGGCGTGCAGGCGCACGGCGTCGAAGTCGTAGACGCCGTACTCGGGTTCGGCCTCGTCCAGCCAGAAGGTGCGGACGCCGTAGTCCGCATAGTTGCGTCGCAGCGTCTCCCACAGCCAGGTGCGGGCCCGCGGGTCCGTGACGTCGAGGAACACGCTCGGCCCCTCGAACATCATCTGCACGTCCACACCGCGTTCGGCGCGCACCAGCAGCCCGTTCTTGCGCAGGTGGTCGTGGTTCTCCGAGGCCAGCGCGACCTGCGGCCAGACCGAGACCATGAGGTCGACCCCCAGCTCGGTGAGCTCGGCGACCATCGCCGCCGGATCGGGCCAGAACTCCTCCTCGAACCGGTAGTCGCCCATGTGCGGCCAGTGGAAGAAGTCGGCCACGATCACGTCGAGGGGCAGACCGCGCCGCACGTGCTCCCGCGCGACCTCGAGCAGCTGGGCCTGGTTCCAGTACCGCAGCTTGCACTGCCAGAACCCGAGGCCGCGCTCGGGCATCATCGGCACGTGGCCGGTCGCATCGGCATAGGACCGCAGGATCGCGGCCGGGTTCGGGCCCGCGGTCACCCAGTAGTCGAGCTGACGGGCCGACTCGCTGGTCCACTCGGTGCGGTTCGCGGCGAACGTCGCCCGGCCGATCGCCGGGTTGTGCCACAGGAACCCGTACCCGGCGCTCGACAGCACGAACGGCACCGACGCCTGCGAGTTGCGGTGGGCGAGCTCGAGGGTGCAGCCCTTGAGGTCGAGCACCGGCTGCTGGTAGAGGCCCATCCCGTAGAGCTTCTCGCCCTCGACCGCGTCGAACGAGGCCGTGAGCTGCAGGTCCGCACCTGGCAGCGGGCGCAGCCAGCGCGCCGTGAGGTCGAGCGAACCGCCACGCGAGGTCTCGCGCAGCAGCACCTGACCGGCGGCGTCCAGGAACGTCACGCGGCAGAAGAACCGGGTGCGCCCGATCGGATCGTGCAGCCACGACTCCTGCTCCAGGACCGCCGTGATCGCACCGTGGTGCAGGCGTGCGACGTCGCCGTCGATCTCGACCCGCGCGGTGCCGGTGTCGACGGCCGGCAGCAGCGCCCAGTCGGCGTCGACGACCTCCCCCTTGAGGGCTGAGCGCACCCGGAGGCTGTCGTGCCCCCAGGGTTCGACGACGAGGGTCTCGCCGTCGCCCCGCCAGACCAGCCGGCTACCGTCGGTCTCGAATGTCTGCACCGGACACCCTCTCGTCCGCCGGCGAGGTGCCGGCCCGTCCTGTCGTCCCGACCACGGGGATGAACACCCGCATCGTCCCTGCACCGCGCTCAGCCCAGCGGTGGTACGGCACCAGCGTCGCCGACACGGCCTGCCCGACGGGCGCCGGGGCGGACGAGGCGCGGAACGGCAGCTCGCCGTCGACCTCGGCCGGCACGGGCAGCGCGACGAGGCCGACCCGGGCCCCGTCGCCCTCGGCGCGCAGCTGAACCGACTCGTCGAACCGGACGGCGTCCGTCCCGAGACCGGGCGGCAGGTCCACGCTCTCCAGGCACAGCACCACCGGACCGCGTTCGACCGCGACACAGCCGCGGACCGCATCGATCCGCTCATCGGGCCAGGTCAGGCGAGGCTCGACCGGGAGGCTCAGCACGATGCGGTCCCCCGGGCGCACGTCGCCCGCGACCACCGCGACCCCGGGTGCCACGTCCCGCACCGACCCGTCCGGGTCCTGGAGCCGTGCGCCGCGGGCCCACGAGGGCACGCGCAGCCGCAGCCGCACCGGACGCCCGGGACCCTCGACCACCTCGATCACGATGCGGCCGTGCTCCGGGTAGCCGGTGCGCACCCGCAGACCGAGCGCACCCCCGTCGTCGAGCGCCACCCGCAGATCGGCCGACGCATGCTGCCACAGCGTCACGACGTCACCGTCGACCGTCGCGGAGTACGCCTGCCAGGAGGCCAACGTCCGGGCGACGTTCGTGGGGCAGCACGACACCTCGAACCACGGCGCCCGCAGGCCGCCCTCGGCCCGCGGGTTCACCGCATCCGGCAGCACGTCACCGCCCGCCACGCGCTGCTGCAACGGGTTGGCGTAGAAGAACGCGCGGCCGTCAGCCCGCGGGGAGGTGGCGACCATGTTGTACAACGTGCGCTCGATCAGATCGGCGTACCGCACCTCGTCCGTGGCCAGCAGCAGCCGCCACGAGACCATGATCGAGGCGACGCTGGCGCAGGTCTCGCAGTAGGCGCGGTCCGGCGGCAGCTCCCAGTCCTCGCCGAAGCCCTCGTCCTGGTGGTGCGCGCCCATGCCGCCCGTGAGGTAGGTCCGGCGTTCGACGGTCCGCGCCCACTGGCGCTGCACCGCAGCGAGCAGCTCCTCGTCGCCACCGTCCACGGCCACGTCGACCGCACCGGCCGCCAGGTAGAGCGCGCGGACCGCATGGCCGCGCCAGACCTCCGCCTCGCGCACCGGCACATCGTCCTGGAAGTACGCCGGCCCCAGCAGCGGGATCGGCCCGAGTACGCCGTGCCCCCGGCGGTCGACGAACAGGCGCGCCTGCTCGACGTACCGCGGCTCGGACAACGCCCTGCCCAGCTCGGCGAGCCCGAGCTCGATCTCCGGGTGCCCGCACACCGCCGCCCGACCGTCGGGTCCGAACGTCTCGCAGACGTTGTCGGCCACCCGGCGCGCGATCTCGACCAACCGGTCGGGGCCGTGCGTACGCGCCCGCGCCACGGCCGCCTGCATGAGGTGCCCGGCGCAGTACAGCTCGTGCCCCTGCTCGAGGTCAGACCAGCGCTCGGGGCGACCGGGGTGGCCGAAGCAGGTGTTGAGGTACCCGTCCTCGTCCTGGGCCGCACCGATCCGGTCGACGAGCGCGAGCAGCTGAGCCTCGACCTCGCCGTCCCCGGTGCGGCCGTGCTCCCAGGCCAGGGCCTCCATCAGCTTGTAGACCTCGGAGTCCGAGAACTGCCAGCCCGGCCGGTCGGGCCCGGTGGTCCCGGCGGCGACCCGGTCGAAGTTGTCCAGCCAGCCGGCCCGTTCGATCCAGTCCAGGCAGTGGCGGAACGTCGCGCTGCGGTTGACCTGCTGACGCACGGCCCAGAAGCCCTCGGTCAGCACCATCTCGGTGAGGGCCAGACCGCGGCGGGTGCCGACGGTCGGGACCACGGGTCGGGCCGGCGCCAGGATGGTCCCCGGACCGGTGGCGGGCATGTCGACAGACGATGACATCGACACGGGCGCCTAGTCCTTCACCGCGCCGGCGGTGACACCGGCCGCGACGTAGCGCTGGGCCACGACCAGGAGCACCGCGGCCGGGACGGAGGCCACGGCCGCCGTGGCCATGATGGAGTTCCACTGGGTCGTGTTGTTCCCGATGTAGTGGTAGATCCCCAGCGTGATCGGGATGAGCGGGCCGTTCCGGTTGACCGTGGACGCGAAGATGAAGTCCGACCAGGCCCACAGGAACGCGAAGAGCGAGACCGTGATCAGCGAGTTGCGGCTGATCGGCAGGACGACCGCGCTGAACGTCCGCCACACCCCGGCACCGTCGATCCGGGCGGCCTGCAGCAGCTCGCGCGGGATCCCGCTCATGAAGGTGGTGAGCAGCAGCACCGCGAACGGGACCGCGACGGTCGAGTCCGCGATGATCAGCCCCCACACCGTGTTGAGCATCCCGGCGCGCATGAAGATGACGTAGAACCCCATGGCCATCGTGACGGCCGGGATCATCTGGGCCACGAGCAGGAGGAAGTTCAGCGGCCCCGAGCCACGCAGCTTGAGCAGACCGATCGCGTAGCCGGCCGGCGCCGCCACCAGGAGCGTGAGCGCGACGCAGCCGAGGCCGATGAGCAGGCTGGTCGCCAGGTTCGGCAGCTGATCGCGCAGCACGGCCTGGTAGCCCTCGAGCGTCGGGTCCCACGGGAACCAGTGCGGCGGGCTGGCACGCAGGTCGTTGGTCTTGGTCAACGAGACGTTGACGATCCAGTAGGCCGGGAACAGCATGATCGCGGTGAGGAGGACGCCCAGGGCGGTCTTCCACGCGGAGCGGCGGACGGTCATGACTCCTCCTGTCGACGCTGCAGCCGCAGGTACAGGAACCCGAAGATCAGCGCGAGGCCGATGAGCAGGGTCCCGACCGCCGCCGCGGGTGAGAACGCGGGCTGACCGGTGCCGAACGCCTCGCGGTAGGACCACACCGCGAACGTGATCGACGCGTCGCCCGGCCCGCCGGTCGTCATGATCCAGATCACGTCGACGACCTTGAGCGTGTAGATCAGCCCGAGCAGCAGCGTGATCGCCGAGACCGGCCGCAGCAGCGGGAAGGTGATCCGCCAGAACGTCGCCCAGCCGCCGGCGCCGTCGAGCGAGGCCGCCTCGTACAGGTCGCCCGGGATGTTCTGCAGCCCGGAGTACAAGATCACCAGGTTGAACGGGATGCCCAGCCAGATGTTGGCGATGATCACCGACCACAGCGCCAGGTGCGGATCGGTCAGCCAGTTGATGCGGTCGCCGCCGAAGGCCACGACCAGCGAGTTCACGATCCCGTTGTCCGAGTTGAGCATCCAGGCCCACGTCGAGGCCGAGACGATGAGCGGCAGCAGCCACGGGACCAGGAACATCCCGCGCAGCACCCCGGACAGCGGGAACGACGTCCGGAAGAACACGGCCAGCGCCAGGCCGATCGAGTACTGGAAGATCAGCGACACCGCGACGAACAGCACGGTGTGCACCAGAGCGGGCCGGAACGTGTCCGAGTTGAGCACGTCGACGAAGTTCTTCAAGCCCACGAACTCGGCGTTGCCCTGCACGAACGCCCGGGGCGTGTAGTCGTGCAGCGCCAGGTCGACGTTGCGCCACAGCGGGTAGGCGTAGAAGACCACGAGGTAGGCGAGCAGCGGTGCGGCGAACCCCAGCGCCGCCCAGCGCGGGGCGTTGGAGCCCTGCCGTGGCCGCCGCGCGCGGCCGGGGGGTGCCCCGGGGGCGGTCAGGACCGCCCCCGGGGCCGGGACGC
>JAHIJU010000229.1 GCA_018898235.1 Actinomycetota bacterium
ATCTGCGGGTACGACGGTGCCCGCGGTGACCAGTGCGACAACTGCGGTAACCAGCTCGATGCGGCCGACCTCATCAACCCGCACAGCCGGATCAACGGCGAGGTGCCGAGGTTCGTCGAGCAGACCCACTTCTTCCTCGACCTGCCGGCCTTCGTCGACGCCCTCGGCGACTGGTTGCGCACCCGCACCGACTGGCGCCCCAACGTCCTGAAGTTCTCGCTCAACCTGCTCGACGACGTGCGCCCGCGGGCCATGACCCGGGACATCGACTGGGGCATCCCGATCCCGCTGCCCGGCTGGCAGGAGAACCCGAACAAGCGGCTGTACGTGTGGTTCGACGCCGTCATCGGGTACCTGTCGGCGAGCATCGAGTGGGCCCGGCGCAGCGGTGACGCCGAGGCGTGGCGGGCCTGGTGGAACGACGGGCAGGCGCTCGCGTACTACTTCATGGGCAAGGACAACATCACCTTCCACTCCCAGATCTGGCCGGCCGAGCTGCTCGGCTACAACGGGAAGGGCTCCCGCGGCGGTGAGCCCGGCCGCTTCGGTGCGCTCGACCTGCCGACCGAGGTGGTCTCCAGCGAGTTCCTCAACGTCGAGGGCAAGCAGTTCTCGACCTCGCGCGGCCGCGTCATCCTGGTGCGCGACTTCCTGGCCCGCTACCAGCCGGACGCGCTGCGGTACTACCTGTCGGCCGCCGGCCCGGAGACCCAGGACGTCGACTTCACCTGGGCGGAGTTCTACCGGCGCACCAACGACGAGCTGGTCGCCGGCTGGGGCAACCTGGTGAACCGCACGGCGAGCATGGTCGCGGCCAACTTCGGCGAGATCCCGGCCGCCGGGCAGCGCCAGCCGGTCGACGAGGCGCTGCTGGCCACCACCACCACGGCGTTCGGGACGGTGGGCGACCTCGTCGGGCGCCACCACCAGCGCCAGGCGCTCGGCGAGGCGATGCGCGCGGTGCAGGAGGCCAACCGGTACGTCTCCGAGACCGAGCCGTGGAAGCTCAAGACGGACCGGGACCGGCTCGCCACCGTGCTCAACACGACCGTGCAGGCCGTGAGCGACCTCAACACGATGCTGTCCCCGTTCCTGCCGCACTCTGCCCAGCAGGTGCACGAGGTGCTCGGCGGCACCGGCACGTTCTCCCCGCTGCCGCGCATCGAGGAGGTCGACGACCTGGACGACCCGAGCCGGCACTACCCGGTGCTCACGGGCGACTACGCCTCGGTGCCCGCCTGGCGGCCGGTCCAGGTGGTGCCCGGGACGCCGGTCGCCAAGCCGACGCCGGTGTTCACCAAGCTCGACGAGCAGGGCATCGCCGACGAGCTCGAGCGCCTGCGCGAGGGCTGAGCGTGGCCCGCACGCGCGAACGCGGCTGGCCGGGCGACGGCGAACCACTGCCGTCGCCCGTGGTCGACAACCACACCCATCTCGACTCGGTGGTCGACTGGCAGGCCGACGGGTGGCCCGACGGTGCACCCGCCGATCTGGCGGCCCACCTGGTCCGCGCCCGCCGGGCGGGGGTGGACCGGATGGTGCACGTGGCCTGCGACCTCGACGCGCTGGACTGGGTCGGCCGCGCGGTCGGTGAGCACCGCGAGCTGCTCGCCGCCGTGGCGATCCACCCGAACGAGGCCGTGCTGCACGCGGGGGTGCGCGAGGTCGCGCCCGACGGCCTCGACCCCGCCCCCGCGCCGCGGCACGCCCTGCCGCTGGACGAGGCGCTCGCGGCCGTCGAGCGCACCGCCCGCGGCTGCGACCGGGTGCGGGCGATCGGTGAGACCGGGCTCGACTTCTTCCGCGGTGGCTCGGCCGGGCGCGCGGTGCAGCGGGCGGCGTTCCGCGACCACATCGCCTTGGCCAAGCAGCTCGGGCTCACCCTGCAGATCCACGACCGCGACGCGCACGCCGAGGTGGTCGAGGTGCTGCTCGCCGATGGTGCCCCCGAGCGGACGGTCTTCCACTGCTTCGCAGGCGACGCCGAGCTCGCCGGGATCTGCGCCGAGCACGGCTGGTACGCCTCGTTCGCCGGTCCGCTCACGTTCCGCGCGAACGACGGGCTGCGGGCGGCGGCGGCACTCATGCCCGCCCACCTGCTGCAGGTCGAGACGGATGCGCCCTACCTGACGCCGATGCCGTACCGGGGCAGACCGAACGCGCCGTACCTGATGGGCGGCACCGTCCGGGAGCTGGCACGGGTGCGTGAGGTCGATCCGGCGGCCCTGTGCGAACAGCTCTCCGCGACGTCGGAGCGGCTCTACGGACCGTGGTGAGCGCCGTGACGATCCTCACAGGCGGGTGCGGGTAGGCCTCCAGAGGTTCCCCTGTCGGTCACGAATCGGTTACGGTCGTCCGGTCACCCCGCGCCGGCAGCGGCCGATGGGGAGGGGAGCACCCGCCCGGGTGCGGACAGCACCGGGCCGCCCGGCCTCGAGACGGAAGGACCTGTGTGAGCGAGCAGCGTCGCCGCCACCGCCAGCGGCCGACGGCCCGAGGGCCGCTGCGGCTCGCCGTCCAGGGGTCCATCCTGGTCTTCGTCGTGGCCTCGACCAGCGCGTTCACGCTGCTCCACAAGTCGGTCGCGGTCCAGGTCGACGGCCACCAGGTCACGGTGGAGGGCTTCGCGCGCACGGTCGGGGACCTGCTCGCCGCGGGCAACATCGAGGTCGGGCAGCACGACCTCGTCGTCCCGGCCCTCGACCAGTCCGTCTCGTCCAGATCGCAGGTCGTCGTACGCCACGCCCGTCAGCTCTCCGTCGAGATCGACGGTGCGCAGCAGACCGTGTGGACCACCGCGACCTCCGTCGGTGAGGCCGTCGACGAGCTCGGGCTGCGCGACTCCGACGTCCGGCTGTCCGCGTCCCGCTCCGACGCCCTGGGCCGGGACGTGCTGCGGGTGTCCACGCCCAAGGTGGTGCACGTCGCGGTGGACGGGCAGACCCTGGAGGCGAGCACCAGCGGTGGCACGGTGCGCGACGCCCTGAGGGACGTCGGCCTGGTGCTCAACGACGGCGACCAGGTGTCCGTGCCGCTCGATGCCGATGCGGTCGACGGGCTCGTGGTCGTCGTGACCCGCTCGGCGAGCACCGGCGAGAGCGCCGTCGAGTCGATCCCGTTCCAGACCGAGCAGGTCGAGGACCCGGGGCTGACGAAGGGCGCGACCAAGGTGGTGACCGCCGGCAAGGCCGGGGTGCGCACCACGAGCTACCAGCTCGACGTCGTCGGCGGCGTGGTCGTCGGCCGGACGGCCATCGCCTCCGTCGTCACGACCGAGCCGGTGACCCAGGTGGAGCACCTCGGGACGGCCGAGGTCGCCGTCGCACCGGCCGTGACCAACGTCGACCCGGGGTCGGCGCAGGCCATCGCGCAGTCGATGATGGCGTCCCGCGGCTGGGACGGTGCCGAGTTCGCCTGTCTGGTCGAGCTGTGGAACCGGGAGAGCCACTGGCGGGTCGACGCGGCGAACAAGTCCTCGGGTGCGTACGGCATCCCGCAGGCCCTTCCGGGGTCGAAGATGGCGTCGGCGGGCGCCGACTGGCAGACCAACCCGGCCACCCAGATCACCTGGGGTCTGGGCTACATCTCAGGTCGTTACGGCACCCCGTGCTCGGCCTACCAGCACCTGCAGTCGAGCGGCTGGTACTGACCTCCACGGCCGCAGGCCCAACCCCGACCGGTTCGCCGGCGTTTGGCGATTTGTCACGAACAGGTTACGGTCGGTCCTCGTTCCTGCGTGGGGCCCGGCCAGACGGGCCCTCTCCCGCGGGGACTGACGGGTCGACACGACCCGTGAAGGCCGGATCGGTAGGTCCGGGACCGACGTGGGCGCGTGGCGCCCGAGCGCCAGCCCTGGCGGCCCCCCGGCCCCCGCGCAGCGTTGCCGGTACCCGGTGCTCCCGTGCCCGGACCCGCCGACGGCTGGAGCCCCGTGCACTTCTCGACCCTTTCCCTGCGTCCCCACCGCAGCCGCGACGCCCACGCGTCGAACGCAGAACCCGCCCCCGAGGCAGGTACCCCCGCTGGCACCGGACGCAGGAGGGGTCGACGCGCGCTCGCTGTCATCGCCGGCGCCACCGTCGTGGTCCTGGCCGGTGCGGGCGCCGCGGTCGCCGATGCGCACAAGAACATCACCCTCGACGTGGACGGGCAGACCCGCACCGTGTCCACCTTCGCCGGCTCGGTCGCCGGGCTGCTCGACGCCCAGGACGTGGCCGTCGGCTCGCGCGACACGGTCTCGGTCGGCGGTGCGTTGCGGGACGGTTCGACGATCGTCGTGCGGCACGCCCGGATGATCACGGTGCTCCGGGACGGTGTGCAGCAGGTCGTGTGGACCACCGCGTTGACCGCGGACGAGGCGCTGGAGACGCTGGACGCGCGCGCCGGCGACGTGGCGCTCGTGGCCTCGCGCTCCACCCCGGGCGGTCGGCTCGAGCTTCCGCTGGACCTCGCGCTCGACGGACCGGCCCAGGTGCTGGTCGACGGCGCCACCCGGCAGGCGCCCGAGGCGCAGGTGTCGGTCGGCCAGGCGCTCGCGGCGCTCGACGTGGTCCTCGGACCGCTCGACGAGGTCACGGTCCGTCACGGCGCGGACGGTGTGCAGGTGGTCGTCACCCGCGTCGTCGTGCAGGACGTGACGGTGACCGGTGAGGTGGCGTACGCCTCGTCGACGGTTGACGACCCGGCCCGTTACGTCGGCACGCGCAAGGTGGTCACCGCCGGGGTCGCCGGGGTCCGCACCCAGGTGCAGCGGGTCACGACGGCCGACGGGGTCGAGCGCAGCCGCGTCACGCTGTCCGACCAGGTGACGTCGGCCCCGGTCGACGAGGTGGTCGCAGTCGGTACCAAGGCACGACCGGTGGCCGCCGCACAGCCGGCAGCCTCCGACGCGGTCGCCGCGAGCGCGTCCAGCGGTGGCCTCAACTGGGCCGCCCTGGCCGGCTGCGAGTCCGGTGGCCGGGTCGACGCGGTGTCCTCGAACGGCAAGTACTACGGGCTGTACCAGTTCTCGTTGTCCACCTGGGCCGGCGTGGGCGGCAGCGGGCTGCCGTCGCAGGCCTCGGCGCAGGAGCAGACGGAACGCGCCCAGGCGCTCTACGACCGGTCGGGGGTCGGCCAGTGGCCGGCCTGCGGGCCGCGTCTATTCAGCTGAGGGCACCCGTCGCGCTCACGGGCGGGCCGGTGCGTACCGGCCCGCCCGTTAGCCTCGACGCATGAGCGTGGACGAGCCGGTGCTGCTGGGCCCTGCACGCGTGCGTGAGCTCGCGGCAGCGGCCGGCGTGCGCCCGACCAAGGCGCTCGGCCAGAACTTCGTGCTGGATGCCGGGACCGTGCGCAAGATCGTGCGGCAGGCCTCGGTCCAGCCCGGGGACGTCGTGGTCGAGGTCGGCCCGGGTCTGGGCTCGTTGACCCTGGGCCTGCTCGCCGCCGGGGCCGACGTGGTCGCCGTGGAGATCGACCCGGTGCTGGCCGAGCTGCTGCCCTCGACCGTGGTCGCCCAGGCGCCGGGGCTGCGGGTCGACGCAGGGGCCGACGGGTCGGCCGCGGCCGGCGACCCGGTGGTCCTGCGGGACGCGACCGGTCGGGCGCGACTGACGGTCGTGACGGCCGACGCCCTCACGGTCACGGCGTTGCCGGGGCCGGCACCGACGGCCCTGGTCGCCAACCTGCCCTACAACGTCGCCGTCCCGGTGCTGCTCACCTTCCTGGAGCGGTTCGACAGCCTCGACCGCGCCCTTGTCATGGTGCAGGCCGAGGTCGCCGACCGGCTGGTCGCGGGGCCGGGCAGCCGGATCTACGGGGTACCCAGCGCCAAGGTCGCCTGGTACGCCGCCGCGCGCCGGGTCGCCACCGTCGGCCGCACGGTGTTCTGGCCGGTGCCCAACGTCGACTCGGCGCTGGTCCGCCTCGACCGGCGGGAGCCGCCGCCGACCACGGCGAGCCGCCAGGCGGTGTTCGCCGTGATCGACGCGGCCTTCGCCCAGCGCCGCAAGATGCTGCGCTCGGCCCTTGCCCCGCTCGCGGGGTCGCCCGCAGCCGCGGTGCAGGCGCTGGAGTCCGCCGGCCTGGAACCCGGTGACCGCGGTGAGCGCGTCGACATCGCAGGGTTCGCCGCATTGGCCGAACACCTGGTGCCGGTGGCCGGGGCGGGCGTGCGGTGAGCAGCGCGGCGCAGGACCCGCGGCGTCGGGTACGGGTGCGCGCACCCGGGAAGGTCAATCTCTCCCTGCGGGTCGGGCGACCGGGCGCCGACGGCTACCACCCGTTGTCGACCGTCTTCCAGGCGGTCTCGGTCTACGAGGAGGTGCTGGCCAGCGCCTCGGACACCGTGACGCTCACGGCGCAGGGACCGGGCAGCGAGCAGGTCCCGCTCGACGACACCAACCTGGCCGTGCGTGCTGCCCGTGCCCTGGCCCGCTACGCCGGCGTGGACGAGGGCGTGCACCTGCACCTGATCAAGGGCGTCCCGGTGGCCGGCGGGATGGCCGGCGGTTCGGCCGATGCGGCCGCGGCGCTGGTGGCGTGCGACGAGCTGTGGGGCACCGGGCTGGGCCGGGAGGAGCTGGGCTCGCTCGCCGCCACGTTGGGCGCCGACGTCCCGTTCTCCCTGGCGGGGCACACCGCGGTCGGCACCGGTCGCGGCGACCTGCTGACCCCCGCCATGTCGCGCGGCGAGTTCCACTGGGCGTTCGCCGTGCAGGACGAGGGGCTGTCGACGCCGTCGGTGTTCCGGGCCTTCGACTCCCTGCACGGCTACCGCCCCGACGCCACGGGCGGCGCACCCCTCGAACGCGGGGACGACGTGGCACTCATGCAGGCCCTGCGTGCCGGTGATGCCGAAGCCCTCGGGGCACTGCTGCACAACGACCTGGAGCCGGCCGCGGTCGCGATCGCGCCCCGGCTGGCCGAGCCGCTCGCGGTGGCCAGGGACAGCGGCGCACTCGGGGTGGTGCTCTCGGGTTCGGGGCCGACGATCGCCGCCCTCGCCCGCACCGCATCGCACGCCCTGGCGCTCGCAGCCGCCTTCACCGCGGCCGGTGTCGCGGACCGGGTGCTCACCGCGGCCGGTCCGGTGGCCGGTGCGCGGGTGGTGGGTGTCGGTGAGTGAACGGTCCTCGGCCGGACTGACGGCGGCGGTGCAGCTGCCGGACCCGGACGACGCCGACTGGCGCCGTGCCCCGGCGGAGCCCGCGCAGCTGCGTGTCGACCTCTGGCTGGCGGCCGGGCTGTTCGTCGCCTCGGTGCTGTCCATGGTGCTGTGGCGGGTCACGGGCGTGCGGACGGACCCCGCCTCGGGCACCGTCTCGATCCTGCTGCTGGCCGCTGTCACGGCGCCGCTCGCCTGGCGTCGGAGGTTCCCGTCGGCCGTGCTGGTCGTCGTCGCGGTGGCGTTCGTCATCGGGCAGGTGGTGGCCGTCCCCGAGACGCTGGTCTGCAACGTCTGCCTGTTCGTCGCGCTCTACACGGTCGGCGCCTGGGAGCCCGACCGCCGCCGCGCGTTCTGGGTGCGCGCGGCCGTGGTCGTCGTCATGTTCGGCTGGCTGATGATCGCGATCTTCCGGGCGGTCGCCGACCCGGACCGGTCCAGCGGGCTGTCCAACGTCGGGGCGTTCTCCCCGTTGGCCGCCTACCTGCTCATCCAGGTGCTCACCAACGTCGTGTACTTCGCCGGGGCCTGGGGCTTCGGTGAGCACGCCTGGTCCGCGGCCCGTGACCGTGCGCGGACCGCGTGGCGGACCTGGCAGCTGGCGGCCGCCCAGCGACGTGGCGAGGAGCAGGCCGTGGCCCTCGAACGGCTGCGGATCGCCCGTGAGCTGCACGATGCCGTGGCCCACCACGTCGCGGCGATGGGGGTCCAGGCGGCGGTCGCGTCGACCATGCTGGACGGGGGCGGTACCGCGCAGGCCCAGGTGGCGATCGAGCAGGTCCAGGACTCGGCCCGTGACGCGGTGCGCGAGCTGGCCTCGATCCTGGGCACCCTGCGTGAGGACCGGGAGCGCGAGGACGGCGAACGGGTGGGGCAGCTCGGCGTCGCGCGGCTGCCCGAGCTGGTCGAGCACACCTCCCAGGCCGGGATGCCGGTGCAGCTCGAGGTGGTCGGATCGGCCGGGGCGCTACCGCCGCTGGTCTCGCTCAACCTGTACCGGATCGCCCAGGAGGCGCTCACCAACTCCCGCCGGCACGCCGGCCCGACGGCCCGGGCCACCGTGCGGCTGCGCTACCTGCCGGGATCCGTCGAGCTCGAGGTCTCGGACGACGGCGGGGGCGGGCGCCCGCTGACCCGGCTGCCGTCCTCTGGCCTGGGTCTGCTCGGGATGCAGGAACGGGTGGGCGCCGACGGCGGCACCTTGTACGTCGGGCCCCGGTCGCGCGGAGGGTTCGTGGTGCGCGCGACCGTCCCGGTGACCTCGTCATGACCCGCGTCCTGGTGGCGGACGACGAGGCGCTGGTGCGGGCGGGGCTCGCGACGATCCTGGGGGCGCACCCGCAGATCGAGGTCGTCGGTCAGGCCGCCGACGGACGGGAGGCGGTCGAGCTGACCCGGTCCCTCGACCCGGACGTGGTGTGCCTCGATGTGCAGATGCCTCGGCTGGACGGTCTGGCGGCGACCCGGGAGCTGGTCGCCGCCCCGACCGTGCGGGCGGCCGTCATCATCCTGACGACATTCCACCGCGAGGACTACCTCCTGGCGGCGTTGCGGGCCGGTGCGTGCGGGTTCCTGCTCAAGACCTCCCGACCTGCCCAGCTGACCGACGCCGTGCTCGCCGCGGCCGCGGGCGACGGCCTGCTCTCGCCGGAGGTGACGCGGGCAGTGATCGCCCGGGCGGTCGCCGGCGGGCCCGCGCGGATGCCCGACCTGAACGGTGCCGGTCTGACCGGACGTGAGGGCGAGGTCCTGCTGCTGGTGGCCCGCGGCATGTCGAACGACGAGATCGCCGAGGCCCTCGTGGTCTCCCGGGCCACGGTCAAGACGCATGTGTCGAACCTGCTGGCCAAGCTGGGGCTGCGCGACCGGGTGCAGGCCGTGGTCTACGCGTACGAGCACGGGCTGGTCGGCTGATCTCCGTCGCGCGACGGAGGGCAGGATCGGCCAGGCGGCCGAGGCGGCGGGCGATGCGTCGCGGCTAACGTGCTGCGGGTGATCGAGCTGGAGCATGTGAGCAGGACGTTCGGGGAGCGGCGGGCGCTGGACGACGTGTCGTTCGTGGTGCGTCGTGGACGGACGACCGGGTTCGTCGGGGGCAACGGGGCGGGCAAGACGACGGCCATGCGGATCGTCATGGGGGTGCTGACGCCGGATGCCGGTGCGGTGCGGCTGGACGGGAACGTGCTGGACCAGGCGACCCGGCGCGGCTTCGGGTACATGCCCGAGGAGCGCGGTCTGTACCCGCGGATGAAGGTCGCCGAACAGCTCGCCTTCCTGGCCCGGCTGCACGGTTTCGGGGCCGAGGCCGCGCGCACCCGGTCGCTGGAGCTGCTCGACCGGCTCGGCCTGGGCGCCCGGGCGGGGGACGTCGTGGACTCGCTGTCCCTGGGCAACCAGCAACGCGCCCAGGTCGCTGCGGCCCTGGTGCACGACCCGGACGTGCTGGTGCTCGACGAACCGTTCTCGGGCCTCGACCCGATCGCGGTGGACGCCGTGGCGTCGGTGCTGGTCGAGCAGGCTCGCGCCGGCTCCCCGGTGCTGTTCAGCTCGCACCAGCTCGACGTCGTCGAGCGGTTGTGCGACGACCTGGTGATCATCGCCGGCGGTCGCGTCGTCGCCGCGGGTGCACGTGAGGAGCTGCAGGCCGCCCATGCCGGGTCGCGGTACGAGCTGATCGCCTCCGACATGGGGTGGTTGCGCGAGGTGCCGGGCGTCGTGGTCGTGGAGTTCGCCGCGGACGAGGCGGTGTTCGACGCCGATGCGCAGACCGCCCAGCTCGTGCTGCGGGCCGCGCTCGACCGCGGGCCGGTCCGCCGGTTCGGGACCGTCGTGCCGTCGCTGGCGGAGATCTTCCGCGAGCTGATGGCGGACGATGCACGGCACGGCGCGGAGCAGGTGGCGGCATGAGCGCCCCCCTGGGGCCGGCCCACCCGCGGCCCGTACCGCCGTCGCTCGGCGGCGCCACGCTCCTGGTCGCCGGCCGCGAGATCAGCACGCAGCTGCGGAGCAAGGCGTTCCTCATCTCGTCGGCCCTGCTGCTGCTCGCGGTCCTCGCCGGCATCGTGGCGTCCTCGGTGCTTGCCGACCGGGTGCAGGAGGCCGTCCCGGTGGCCGCACCGGCGTCCGTCGCGGCGCAGGTCGAGGACCTGCCGGGGATCCGGATGGTCGAGGTGGCCGACGACGATGCGGCGATCGCCGCGGTCCGGGACGGTTCGGTCAAGGCCGCCGTGCTCCCGGGCACCGGGCCGACGCTGCGGCTCGTGGCGTTGCAGAGCGCACCGCAGGCGGTGGTCGACGCGCTCACGGTGCGGCCGGAGGTCGAGGTCCTCGAACCCGCGCGTGCCGGTGACGGCGCCGTCCGCTACGTCGTGAGCCTGGCCTTCGGGCTGGTGTTCATGATGGCGGCGATCACCTTCGGGTCGACGATCGCGAAGAACACGGTGACGGAGAAGCAGACCAGGGTGGTCGAGATCCTGCTGTCCGCGGTCCCGGTGCGGGCGCTGCTGGCGGGCAAGGTGCTGGGCAACAGCGTGCTGGCCCTC
>JAHIJU010000020.1 GCA_018898235.1 Actinomycetota bacterium
ACGTGCCCACCGACGTCGCGGACGTGCAGGCGTTCGAGGCTCGCGCACTGGCCGCCGCGGGCCTCGATCTGGCGGCCGTACCGCCGCGCTACCGCACGACCTACTTCTCGCACGTGTTCGGCGGCGGCTACTCGGCCGGGTACTACGCCTACATCTGGTCGGAGGTGCTGGACGCCGACACCGTCGAGTGGTTCGCCGAGAACGGTGGTCTGCTCCGGGCGAACGGTGATGCGTTCCGGACCAGGCTGCTCGGTCGCGGCGGCTCGGTCGACCCGCTCTCCGCGTTCCGCGACCTTCGCGGACGGGACCCGCAGATCGAGCCGTTGCTGGTGCGCCGTCGCCTGGCGGGGGCGGCCCGATGAGCGCGGCCGACGAGGTCGCCTCGATCGCGGCCGACCTGATCCGGTTCGACACGTCGAACTACGGTGACGGCTCGGGGCCGGGGGAGCGGGTGGCCGCCGAGTACGTGCAGGGCCTGCTGCAGGACACCGGGCTCGAACCCGAGCTGTTCGAGTCCGCGCCCGGCCGGGCGAGCGTCGTGGCCCGGTGGGCGGGCACCGACCCGAGCCGGCCCGCGCTCGTGCTGCACGGTCACACCGACGTCGTGCCCGCGCGGGCCGAGGACTGGCAGGTCGATCCGTTCGCCGCGCACCTGAGTGACGGCATGCTCTGGGGACGCGGCGCGGTCGACATGAAGGGCATGGATGCGATGATCCTGTCCGTCGTGCGCCAGCGGATCGCGGAGGGGCGACCGCCGGCACGCGACGTCGTGCTGGCGATGTTCGCCGACGAGGAGCACGGCGGGGTCTTCGGCTCGCACTACGCGGTGACCCAGCGCCCCGAGCTGTTCGCGGGCGCGACCGAGGCGATCAGCGAGGTCGGCGGGTACTCGGTCGACATCGGCGGACGGCGCGCCTACCTCATGCAGACCGCCGAGAAGGGCATCGCCTGGCTCCGGCTGGTGGCCGAGGGGCGCGCCGGCCACGGCAGCCAGGTGAACCCGGACAACGCCGTGGTCCACCTGGCCCAGGCGGTCGCCGCGATCGGCGCCCACCGCTGGCCGCTCGAGCTGGGGCCGACGGTGCGGACGCTGCTGCAGGGCGTGTCGGAGCTCACCGGGCTGCCGTTCGACCCCGAGGACGAGTCATCGGTGGACGCGCTGGTCGCGGCGCTGGGCCCGGCCTCCCGGTTCGTCGGGGCGACGCTCCGGCACACCACCAACCCGACGTCGTTGACCGCCGGCTACAAGATGAACGTCGTCCCGTCCCGGGCACAGGCGACCGTGGACGGCCGGTACCTGCCGGGTGGGCGCGACGCGCTGATCGAGACGGTGACCCGGCTGGCCGGTGAGCAGGTGCGGGTGGAGATCGAGCACCACGACATCGCGCTCGAGGCACCCGTCGGCGGGTCGTTGCCCGATGCGATGGCGGCGGCGATCGCCTCGCAGGACCCGGACGCGGTCGTCCTGCCGTACCTGCTGTCGGCCGGGACCGACAACAAGGCGCTCGCCGAGCTGGGTATCACCGGCTACGGCTTCATGCCGCTGCAGCTGCCGTCCGACCTCGACTTCCCGGCCATGTTCCACGGGGTCGACGAGCGGGTGCCGGTGGCGTCGTTGCAGTTCGGGACCAGGGTGCTGGACCGGCTGCTCGACCTCATGTAGCGCTCAGAGGGTCGACAGGACCCGGATCACCCGGCGGCGCAGCACGACCTCGCGCATCCCGCCGACGTAGATCCGGGTCCTGGCCAGCTCCCATCGGCCGTACTCGGCCTCGTCGGTGAGCAGCCGCCGGGCGTCCGAGGTGCTCACCGACGGTGCGATGGTCAACGTGCGGTACTCGTACTGCCCGCGGGCGAGTGCCCGCGGGCCGTGGTGCGTCTGGTTCATGCGGCTCCCGTCGTCCGCCTGGTGCTCGGTGTGCCCATTGTGCCCATGGCGGCGATACGGTCTGGGCATGACCGTCGACCCGCGTGCCGCACTGGACCGCTTCATCGCTGCCCTCGAGGCCCACTACAACGCCGTCGCCGCGCGCAACGGCGAGGACGACCCGGCGGTCGACGACGCGTACGACGTGCTCGCCGACGCGTTCGAGGTCTACGACGACGCCCTCGGCACCATCCACGGCGAGGCCACGCCGTTCTACCTCGCCGAGGAGGACGACGACGAGGACGAGGACGACGAGGACGAGGACCTCGATGACGAGGACGGCGAGGTCGAGCTCGACGAGGACCCCGAGCAGGCCT
>JAHIJU010000230.1 GCA_018898235.1 Actinomycetota bacterium
CAGGGCTCCGAACTGACCACTTCCGGCCCCACCCCGGCTCGCCGCCCACAGCCCCAGCCCCCTCACCTCAGCTCGCTGTCGACGGGCCTGGAAACTGGTCGCTTGGGGGGCGCGACTCGCCGGAGGAGGGCTCCGAACTGACCACTTCCGGCCCCACCCCGGCTCTCTGCCCACAGCCCCAGCCCCCTCACCCCAGCTCGCTGTCGACGGGCCCGGATACTGGTCGCTTGGGGGGCACGACTCGCCGGACCAGGGCTCCCAACCGACCACTTCCCGGCCGGCGGCGGCAACGCGGGCGGGCAGTGGGCGGGCGGGGTTGCGGGGGGCGATTTCGCCCGAAACCAGGGTGTTCATCCTGAGTTCAGCCGCTGCGCGGGCGGTGGTCAACCGGGACCGGTAGAACGGGCGCACCAGAAGCCGCGCGACGACACCGTGCCACCGCCCAGCACTCGGCACGCTCGGGGACACCAGCGCGGCTTACGTGCGTTCGAAAGGGACAGACCCATGCTGCACACCCATCCGTGGCTCCGACGATCGGCGGCCCTGTCGGCTGCCGTAGCCGGGGCACTCGTGCTGCCGGCGTCGGTGCCGGCATTCGCGGCCGTCTCGACGGGCTCCCCCGTCGTGATCAACGAGATCTACGGCGCAGGCGGCAACTCCGGGGCGGTGCTGACCCACGACTTCATCGAGCTGGCCAACGTCAGCAACGCTCCGGTCGACGTCTCGACCTGGTCGGTGCAGTACGCCGCCTCGGCCGGGACCAACTGGAGCGGGGTCATCCCGCTGACCGGCACGATCCCCGCGCACAGCACGTACCTGGTGCAGGCCGCCTCGCAGACCGGCGCCTCGACGGTCTCGAACCTGCCCACGCCGGACGCCTCCAGCGCCGGTGTGAACCTGTCCGCGACGAAGGGCTCGGTCGCCCTCGTCTCATCGAAGACCACCCTGAGCTGCGCGACCACCTCGTGCGCCGGAGCCGCCGGGGTCGTCGACCTCGTCGGGTACGGCGCCGCGGGCGCCTACGCCGGCAGCGGCCCCGCGACGGCCCCGAGCGCCACCACCTCGATCTCGCGGACCTCGTTCGCGAACAGCGCCAACAACGCGGCGGACTTCGTCGCGGGTGCCCCGACCCCGACCGCGGCGAGCACGACGCCCGTCGACCCGACGCCGACCGCCACCCCGACCGCCACCGCCGAGCCGACGCCGACGCCGACGGTCGTCCCGACCACCCCGGCCGACGACGCCATCGCGATCGCCGCGGTCCAGGGCACCGGTGACCAGAGCCCGCTCGTCGGCCAGAAGGTCGTCACGACCGGCGTGATCACCGCGCTGTACCCGACCGGCGGCCTCAACGGCTTCGTCATCCAGACCCCCGGCACCGGCGGCACGCTGGACGCGACGCACACCGCGTCCGACGCTGTCTTCGTCTACCAGACCACCGGCCTCGGCTCGCTCACGATCGGTGAGGACGTCACCGTCACCGGCACGGTCTCCGAGTACTACGGGTTGACCGAGATCAACGCCACCAGCACCGTGGCACGCCCCGGCACGGTCGCGCCCGTCACCCCCGTCGTCGGCGCCTGGCCGACGACCGATGCGGCGCGCGAGACCCTCGAGTCGATGCTGCTCGCACCGACCGGCGAGTTCACCGTGAGCAACACCTACTCGACCAACAAGTACGGCGAGGTCGGTCTCGCGTCCGGCACCACGCCGCTGCGTCAGCCCACCGACGTCGCCCGCCCGGGTTCCGCCGAGGCCGCCGCGGTCACCGCGGACAACGCCGCACGCGGCGTCGTGCTCGACGACGGTGCCACGACCAACTTCCTCACCTCGGCGAACTCCGGCCAGACCCCGCCGTACCTGTCGCTCACCAACCCGGTCCGGGTCGGCGCGCAGGTGAAGTTCAACCAGCCGGTGATCGTCGACTACCGGAACTCGACCTGGAAGCTCAACCCCACCAGCCAGGTCACGAACGCCACGCCGGCGGCGCAGCGGGCCGAGTTCTCCAACACCCGCACCACCGCCCCCGACGCCGCGGCGCTGGGTGACGCGGACCTCAAGATCGCCTCGTTCAACGTCCTCAACTACTTCACGACGCTCGGCTCGACCGTCTCCGGCTGCAGCTCCTACAAGGACCGCACCGGCACGCCGATCACCGTCAACTCCTGCCCGGGCAACGGCCCGCGCGGTGCGTGGGACGCGGCCAGCCTGGCCCGTCAGCAGGCCAAGATCGTCGCGGCGATCAACGCCACCGACGCCGACGTCGTCGGCCTCATGGAGATCGAGAACTCGGCCGTCCTCGGCGAGCCCGCCGACTCGGCCCTGTCCACGCTCGTCGCAGCGCTCAACGCGGCGGACACCTCGGCGCACTGGGCGTTCGTGCCCTCGTCGACCGAGCTGCCGGCGACCTCGTCGCAGGACGTCATCACCAACGCGCTGATCTACCGCACCGACTCGGTGAGCCCTCTCGGGGTCTCGCACGCGCTCGGCACGGCCAGCGGCAGCGGCCAGGCGTTCGACAACGCGCGTGAGCCCATCGGGCAGGCGTTCACCCCGGCCGGCGGCGGCGACCCGTTCTTCGTCGCCGTCAACCACCTCAAGTCCAAGGGCTCGGCCGGTCCGCTGCCGGGCGACGCCGACTCCGGTGACGGGCAGGGCTCCTCGAACGCCTCACGCCTCGCCCAGGCGAACGCTCTCGCCGCCTGGATCCCCACGGTCCTGTCGACCTACTCCACGCCGGTCAAGGGCGTGGCGCTGATCGGCGACTTCAACTCCTACACGCAGGAGGACCCGCTCGCCGCGCTCTACGCGGCCGGCTACACCGACGCCACGTCGCACTTCAACGCGGGCGAGTACTCCTACAGCTTCGACGGGCTCGCCGGCTCGCTGGACCACGTGCTCGTCAACGACGCGCTGCTGGCCCGCTCCACGGGCTCGGACATCTGGTCGATCAACTCCGCGGAGTCGATCGCACTGGAGTACAGCCGGTACAACTACCACGGCACGCTCTTCTACGACGCGAGCCCGTACCGGTCCTCCGACCACGACCCGGTGCTCCTGGGGATCAAGGCGAAGCCCGCCCCGACCACCACGGATCTCACCCTGCTCAACCTCAACGACTTCCACGGCCGCATCGACGGCAACACCGTCAACGTGGCCGGGACGATCGAGCAGGAGCGGGCCGCCAAGGGCGAGAACAACACCGTCCTGCTCTCCGCCGGCGACAACATCGGGGCGACCCTGTTCGCTTCTTCGGTCGCCAAGGACCAGCCCACGATCGACGTGCTCAACGCTCTCGGGCTCAAGGCCTCCGCGGTGGGCAACCACGAGTTCGACCAGGGCTTCGCCGACCTGAAGGACCGGGTCTCGGCCAACAACACCAACGCGAAGTGGGACTACCTGGGGGCGAACGTCTACCTCAAGGGCACCACGACCCCGGCCCTGCCGGAGTACTCGATCCTCAACGTCGCCGGCAAGCGGCTCGCCGTCATCGGCGCCGTCACGCAGGAGACGCCGGCCCTGGTCTCGCCCGGCGGGATCGCCACGCTCGACTTCGGCGACCCGGTCGACGCGGTCAACCGGGTCGTCGCCCAGCTGAGCGACGGCAACGAGGCCAACGGTGAGGCCGACGTCTTCGTGGCCGAGTACCACGACGGCGCCGGTGCGGGCACGCCGGACGGCGCGACCCTCGACCAGGAGATCGCGGCCGGCGGCCCGTTCGCGAAGATGGTCACCAAGACCGACGCCAAGGTGTCGGCCATCTTCACCGGTCACACCCACAAGCAGTACGCGTGGGACGCCCCGGTCCCGGGCAGCAGCACGGCGACCCGGCCGGTGCTGCAGACCGGCTCCTACGGCGAGTACGTCGGTGAGATCACCCTCACGGTCGACAACGCCACGAACGCCGTCACGGCCTACTCGGCCAAGAACGTCGCACGCACCAAGACCCCGGCGGCGACCCTGGTCGCCACCTACCCGCGGGTCGCGGCCGTCAAGACGATCGTCGACGCGGCGCTCGCCAACGCGGCCGCCGAGGGCAACAAGGTGATCGGCAAGGTCTCCTCCGACATCACCACGGCGTTCAAGGGCACCTCCCGCGACGACCGCGCCTCCGAGTCCACGCTCGGCAACCTGGTCGCCGACTCGCTGCGCACCTCCCTGTCCGACCCGATGCGCGGCGGCGCCGACATCGGTGTGGTGAACCCGGGTGGTCTGCGCAGCGAGCTGTACGCGAAGCAGTCGTCCTACTCCCCGGCCGGTCCGGCGGCGGACGGCGACATCACGTACGCCCAGGCCAACGCGGTGCTGCCGTTCCTCAACAACCTGTGGACCGTGTCCCTCACCGGGGCCCAGTTCACG